>JAZBOS010000087.1 GCA_036351255.1 Bacteroides sp. | reverse complement strand
GGTGATTGGTGAAAGGACCGTTCCGTTGGCATCGGGCAAAAAGCTGCGCATCACGTGATGAAAATCTTTCTCACCATTGGATCCCGGAGGTGTGTCAAATTGCACCAGATCCTCAGTTATTGTTACCAGCAATGTGTTTGCATTGTTTTCTGGGAAGCTCGCAAAGGCTTCCAGGCTGACGCTGGCGTGCAGTACATCGTTTTCAACAGAATAGCTGCCTTCCATTTCAAAGGCTGCGAATTTGTCCTTTTCCAGCGCCATCAGTTCGTGACTTACCTCGAAACTGCCCCCGAAAAAAGTACTCCCAATGGCCGCCACTGGGGTATAGCTGACGCCATACAACATTTTGCGAGTGGTTTGGTCCTTGGGATTAAACGCATACAGTGGGCTGCCTTCATAGGCCAGCGGGTGATAATAGATCATGACATATTCCTCAGGCTGACCTTCTACGATCTCCAGCAAAACTGGTGCCACAAGTGCGCAACTACCGCAGTTAATGCTTGAAAAACTTTCGAGCAGGGCCAGTTGACGTGCAGGCAGAGATTCGTAAATGGTGATTTCACGGGTCAGGGTATCACTGGAGGCCTCTTCTTCGGGCGCACCATTCAACCCGGTAAACCAAACCTTAATGGAATAATCTCCCGTAACTTCAGGCAACCAGTGAGTTTCAGCCTGGTAATAAAAGGGGATGTGGGGATTCAGTCCGATCTCCTCAAAAAATGTGGTATGCACTTCTCCGTCGCCCACCTGGTAATGCAAAAATGCCGACAGGAAAACGTCCTGACCTGTGTATGCCACCTGTCCCCTGATGAGGTAAGGATGTCCCGTGACGCTGTATGGTCCGCCGAAAAAACGGTCCTGGCGGATAAGAAGCTCCCTGGACGGGCCCGAATGGCCCGCCAGGTAGATGGTAGAAAAGAGAATGATGAAGAATATTCTGAATGAACGAATTCGCATTATTCAGGTTTTGGTTAACGAACGATGGAGATCTTCTTCATCATCCGGCCCTCATTGCTTCGGATCTCAAGGAAATATACCCCAACCGGCAATGAAGAAACATCCATTCGGAACTGTGAGCTTGTGCCGGTTTTTTCCACGATAAGGTTTCCGCGCATATCCAGCAGACGCAGTTCCGTGTGGCCTTCCACCGGGAAACGTACCTGGAGATACTCACTTGCAGGGTTTGGATAAACTACGAAATCTTTCAAAGCAGGGTTATCAACATCCACTGTTGAAAGGGTGGTGAAAGTGATTTCAACAGGTTCACTTAAAAACATAAAGGGAGAATACTCGCTCACAGGATTTACTTTAACATAATACAGTTGTTCTTCTGAAAGCGGATCATTTGGCTGGAGGCTAATCTCGGTTTTTTCTTCATTGATGATGGCGGTGAATTCAACGGTTGCTCCGTTGGCATCCGTTTCATTCAAATGAAGGATATCAGAAATGTTTTCAGCGGTGATCTCGCTTCCATCTGTGTGATGAACAGGCTGGTCAAATGAAATGATAATTTCGGGTTCAAGAGAAACGTTGGTTTCTCCTTCTTCCAGGTTAACCATTACCTGGGGATGGGTAGGCATTACCGTGTTTCCGGCCTGGTAGATTTCTTTGGTGCTATGGTTTTGCACAAAGATCACCACTTTCAGATCTTCCATTTGCTCAACATGGGTGACTGACATATCGAAATCGTGCGAAATAGTATAAGGCTCCAGCTCGTTCAGGTTGGCGGTGGTTCCGCTGGCATCGGGCAGCATTTTCATCATCACGTGCTTAAAGGACGTTTCACCATTGCTTCCCGCGTTTCCGGTTGTAGTACCCTCAATGACTACCACGTGAATGGTGATATTGGGAAAATCAGCATAGGGCAAAATGGTAGCTTCCACCATGATGTTGTCTAATTCCACCGCGTGATAACCTTCAATGGCCATGTAGGCTGGCAGGGTTTTGGCATTCTGGAATGCCGTATTTACTGCCGTGGAAGAAGTGCTGACCTGTTTTCCCTCGATGATCAGGTAAGGTACGGCATTCACCCCGTAGTATGCCCGCCTCACGCCCCCTTCCTCGGTATAATAGGGGTCTCCGGGTGATGGCCAGCTCATCTGATATTTGATCAGGGCGAGCTCACCCTGATTTTGCTGGGTAAAGTTGTTGAAAAAGCTGCCATTAAAGCTGGCGCAGGGTCCGCAAGTAGAGCTGGTGAAAGATTCGAACAGTGGCAGACGCTGGACTTCCTGGTGAGCCACGTGTACAAGCATCGAATATTCATTGTTTATTACATTATCGTCCAATGTTTCACCATTGATATTCGAAAGGGTTACGGTGAGGGTGTGTGTTCCCGATTCCAGATCCATCATACTGGTGCTTTCAAAATTTATGCTTTCGTTGTATTCCAGCGAAAGATCCGTATAGCTTTGCGTTTCAACGGGGCCATCATCCACCTTCCAGTTCAGGTCGAAGGAAGTGATTTCCTCGAGCCCCAGGCCGGTAACCGTGCCTGTTACAGCGGTTGCCCCCATAAAATGAGTGGGAACGCTGAGCTTAGTAATACCCAGATCGAAATCATCGGGGACGATCAGCTGAACATCGTCGATATACCAATAGTTGATGTTATAACTATTGCCTGAGAAAAAGAACGAGAACTGCAGGTCGTTGGCACCAAGCATTTCCCCATCGGTGATCTGGATGGCCTTGGTTTGGGCCGGAATGCTGCCGCTAACCGTTTGCGACCAAAGCACTGACCAGGCTCCATTCTTGGTGCGGGCGGCTAACCCGATTTGGTAATTGCCGCTGTAATTGTCGACCATCTGCTTGAACGATAAAACCATCATGGTAGCTGCACTTGCCGACACATCAATGGTTTGGGTGGTCAGGCGCGTTTCTCCGTTAAATTGGGGAGACCAGTTTAATCGGACCTCAGGGGCAGTCCCTCCGGCATTGGTGGTATTAACAGCCGACCAATTGCCTGCCTGTGCACTTATTGTCCATCCCTCCGGGGGGAAAGTGCCGCTAAAATCCTGACTGAATAATACACTTTGGGCCTGAACACCCAATGCCAGCATGAAAACAAAACATAGGGTAAAGAATTTCTTCATGATTAAGGAATTTGGTTTGGGATTAGTGGGCCGAAAATAATTAATTTTTTTGGGGTGATAACCATTCTGGCCGGATTAAAATATATAAAAAGGTAATTTTGTTTATGCTCGCTCAAAGGATTTCCAAAAACTTGCCCTTAAGCCTGATAAATTTGTTTTTTTATAAAAACAGGTGTTTTCTACGGTATGATTTTTGCAATAAACGTCGGAAAACACCATTGCCTGCCAAGGCAATTATGACTATTTTTGTATTGTAAATCAAAGTTCCAGAAGATAAGGAGTTCTTATGAAGCACATATTACTATTCTTTTTCCTGTTTGTTGGTCTTGTCTCTTCAGGGTTTTCGGAGGGCTTGGTGTTAAAGGATGCCGATGGCAACGACATCACCAACGGGACCCTTACGGTCCACGGGAGCCCCAGCGCCAATTACATCAGGGGGCAGGTTTTCCTCCATAATGATACGGAATCCAGTTTGGAAATCTGGGCCAGAAAAATTGAAGAAGAGGTGATTCCCAGCACCTTCAATACCTTTTGCTGGTCTGACTTTTGCTACGACAACTCTGTTTTTGAGTCACAGGGGGCTTTGACCCTCGATGCCGGTGCTACTTCTGTTGCAAGCGATTTTTACGGGCAGTATTTCCCTGAAGGTTATTCCGGAACCACTATCATTGAATATGAATTCTTCAGTCGTAGTGAAGCATTCGAGACGGTCAGCGTTACGGTTCATTACACGGCTGATGCCACCAGCGCCTCCGGCCCCATGTTGCGCCAAACCCGTATCTCCGATCCCCGTCCCAACCCGGCTCGCGATTTTACCCTGTTCGATTACCAACTGCCTCCCGACACCCGCAACGCCAAACTTATCGTTCGTAACCTTACCGGATCAGTGGTAATGGACATTTCCCTTGACCCCTCAGGAAGCCGGTTGCGTATCGAAACCAATGATTTGAGCAATGGCATTTTCCTTTACTCATTTGTAGTCAACGACCAGGTTATTCTTACAAAAAAATTGGTGGTAAGCCGCTAGAATAAAAAAACGAAAGAAAAGGCCGTTTGTCTGAACGGCTTTTTTTATTTTTACTCCTTTAGGGGCATTTGCCCCTGGATTTTTTTAATTTGGTTTAATAAATTGGAAAACGGCATGAAAAAATTTACTTGTTTAATGCTGATATGCCTGCTGGGCATCTTAACGGCTCAGGCCCAGGAGAGTAAACCAGGAGTCCCTCCCAGTTTTTCCTGGCCCAGCGAGCGCCAGGAACTCACCTTTGAAACCATGGCACCTGTGAATGCTGCCAAACTGCTCGAAGAAGACCTGATCTTCGACACCATTAAAGATATACCCTGGCGTTTCGGCACACCCATATATACCGATATGAGCCTCGATAATTCAGGATCATGGTATGTTTACGAGAATGGTGACAGGGTCTGGCGCCTGGGGATCAAATCTGCGGGAGCCTATGCTCTCACCCTAATCTTCGACCGTTATATCCTGCCTGAAGGTACTGAATTATATGTCTACAATACTGATCGTTCAAGAGTGACCGGGGCCTTTACCGATTACAACAACCAGGACGACCATTATTTTGCCACTACCCTTATTGAGGGCGATGAACTGATAGTTGAATATTTCGAACCGCATGGCGTGGCTTTCCCGGGTGAGCTTAAGATCGAAAGCGTAAATCATGCCTATCGTGATCCTTTAACCTATGTGAAAGCCTTTGGGCAATCGGGCTGGTGTAACCTCAATGTGGCCTGTCCTGAATCCGAAGGCTGGGAAGAGCAGATCCGCTCTGTGGCTTTGATGCTGGTCAGTGGTTCTGCCTGGTGTACAGGGGCCCTGATCAACAATACCTCAAACGATGGAACCCCACTGATGCTTACCGCCAACCATTGTTATCAGAACCCCGGCAGCCTTGTGTTCTGGTTCAACTGGCAGAGCGCCACTTGCGCCAACCCTCCCACGCCACCCCCTTACGATGCTGTAGGTAACCTGGTACATCGCGCAAGGAACTCCGCCTCCGACTTCTGGCTCCTCGAGTTTAGCAACCCTATCCCTGAATCTGTCAATCCTTTTTTTTCCGGATGGAATCGCGACCTTTCCTCGACCATCGATGAAACCATTATCGGCATTCATCACCCCAGTGGCGACATTAAGAAATTCAGTTATGCTGAGGGTGGCGTTCAGGCCTCTTCATACCTGGGATCACCCGGTTCGGGAACCACGCACTGGAGAATTACCTGGAGTGGTGGTACAACCACCGAGGGTGGCTCTTCAGGTTCCCCCATATTTGATGCTGGAGGACGCATCATTGGCCAACTTCATGGCGGGTATGCAGCTTGCGGAAACACCCAGCCCGATTGGTACGGACGCCTGGGCGTGTCTTGGACTGGCGGCGGATCGGCAACTACAAGGCTCAGTGACTGGCTCGACCCACTCGGCACCAATGCCACAGCCATTGATGGCTACGACCCTTTCGGAGAAGTGGTTCCCGAAGTGACCGACTTTAATGCGGTTGGCGTTGACACCGATGCCGTTCAGCTTAACTGGATCCTGAATGAAAATCAGAATCCTGTCCTGCTGGCTTACAACACCAGCGACGACTTTGGCCTGCCCAATGGAGAATATTTTGTGGGACAGGAAATGCCCGGCGGTGGTACCATCCTTTTTATTGGCGAGGCCGAAGCTTTCCTGCACGATAACCTTGATTTTGGAACAATCTATTTTTATAAAATCTGGTCGCGCAGCGAAACCGGAAAATATTCTGATGGGATAAGCGCCGAAACGGCCACGCTTTGTCCTCTAATCGATGAGCTGCCTTTCACGGAAGGATTCAATGATGGCGAAATGCCTGTTTGCTGGGAACAGCTTTTTGTGGAAGGAACCCTTGCCTGGCAAACCGGTTTAGGTAACGGATCGGGAATGCCCCTCGCAGCCTATGAAGGCAGTGAAAATGCTTTTATTAAAGCTACAGCAGCCGGTGATTATGGAAACATCACTCACCTGGTCACCCCAACCATCAACTTTGCTGATCTGGAATTGGGCGAACTTAGCTTTTTCTATGCCAATGCTGCAAACGAAGAACTACAGGACACCCTGCATGTGCTATACAGGCTCAACCCTGAAGCGGATTGGATCTTGCTGGCTTCGTATTTCGATGATGTCTCGGAATGGACCCAGGCAGTAATTGAATTACCTGAGTTGTCGGCCAGCCTGCAGATTGCCTTTGAAGGAAAGGTTACAGGAGGCCAGGGTATAGCCCTTGACCTGGTGAAAATAGCCGGCTATTATGATGCAGAATTTCCCGCCCCTGCAAACCTGACGGCTACCGTTAGCAATGAAAGCGATGCGGCCTTGCTGTGGGAAGCCCCCACCCTGACCGAAGCAAGCGCCACCCTTCAGGGCTACCGCATTTACCGCGATGGCAGCCCGGTGGCATCCCTGTTTGACGCTGCCCAACTGAGCTTTATCGACCCTGGTCTTTCTGTCGGAACTTATGTTTACGAGGTGACTGCCCTGTATCAGGACCCCAGTGGTGAATCAATGCCATCCAACCCGGCAGATGTGACCGTTGAACCAGCGGCCATCCAGTATCAACTGGTCATCATCATCCAGGGCAACGGAAACACCAATCCTGCCCTGGGCTCTCATACCTATAATGAAGGCAGCCAGGTGATCCTGTCCGCTACCGCTGCCCCCAATAACCATTTCGTCCAATGGATCGAGGATGGTGAACTCATTTCCGACCAGGAGGTATTCACCATTACCATGAATGCCAACCGAACCATAACCGCTGTCTTTGACCTCAACCAATACCAGGTCGGTCTGATGTCAGTGCCTGAAGGCATAGGCGTTCAAACGGGTGCAGGTACTTATGAACACGGGCAGGTGGCCAGCATCAACACCACACAGCCTTACGGATATACCTTCGTTCACTGGAAAGAAGGCAATACGATTTATTCAACCAACCCCTCATTTGAGGCCATTATTACCACTGACCGCGAATTCACGGCATATTTTGAGGTGAACCAGTATGAGGTGACCCTGGCGGCCGATCCCGAAGAAGGCGGCCTGGTAAGCGGAGGCGGTACCTTTGATTTCGGTACCGAGATCACCGTAACAGCCGAACCGGCCGAAGGCCATGATTTTGGCGGCTGGCGTGTTGACGGACAATTGGTGTCGAATCAGCTCAGTTACACCTTCACGGTGGAAGAGGACCTTGACCTGGTGGCCCGGTTCAACATTCGCACCTACCAGATCAGCCTGTCCATCACCCCCCAGGGCTCAGGGGTAACCACCGGTGCTGGTACCTATCCCTATGGTTCTACGGCTACCGTCTCATCGGCCATCTATGCCGGATTCCAGTTTGTCGGCTGGCAGGAAAACGGTGATATTGTTTCAACCAATAACCCCTATAGTTTTGAGGTATTCGAAGACAGGAGCCTGAAGGCTGTCCTTGAATCCACCGCCAAAACCCTTGTGCTTGCGGTTGACGGGATGGGTACCACCTATCCAGGACCCGGAACCTATACCCATAGCCTCAATGCTACGGTTGGCGTCACCGCTGTGGCAAATGCCGGCTGGCATTTCGTGGAATGGAACGTCAACGGAACCATCATTACCGATCGTGAAATTGATATCGTGATGACCGACGACATCACCGCCACCGCTTTCTTCCTGGAGTCTGTATCGACCAATGACCTGACAAATGAAGACGGGTTCAGGGTTTATCCACAGCCGGCACGCGATCAGTTGATCGTTGAATGGAGCCGCCAAGCCGGTCCCGCTGCCATTGAAATCTACAACCTGGGAGGCCAGCGAATCCTTTTCGTAAGCGAAGAGGCTGTTCAGCAAGGCCAGCATCAGACAACCCTCGATGTCAGCGCCTTGAAGAAGGGCTTTTACCTGCTCAGGATCACCAGCCAGGGTAATGCTTTTGTCCGTAAGATCGTGATCCAGTAAGTTTTTTTCTGAAAGGTTTTAAAGGCTGCCTTGCTTTTGCAGGGCAGCCTTCTTTTTTTTTCAGGGTTTATGGCAAAGAAGCAGTGAAACCAAGTGCTGTTCATAATCAATTTTGAATTGGAATTGAATCGTAGTTCAGGCAGGTTTCAGCCGCTTTAAAACGGCTGAAACCTGCCTGAACTACGATTCAACTTATTCTATGTTATTACTGTGCAATTGGGATGTTTTCTCTATGCTACCAATCATAATACAAGTTATAATAGCGGTGCCTGCCCATTTCTTTAGCTGAAAAGTGTAATTTTATTTCGCAGAAAAAGGCAATAGAAAAGCATTTTACTTTATGGCTGAAATCGTTTTCATATTGGTGGCTCCGGTCCGTGAAGAGAATATCGGGGCGTCGGCACGTGCGCTGAAGACAATGGGATTTGAGCGGTTGCGGCTGGTGGCTCCGCAATGCGATCACCTGGGAGCGCGGGCACGTGCCACGGCCCACGGCTCGAACGATGTCCTCGAGCAGGGGCAGGTCTTTGAAACCCTTGCTGAGGCCCGTGCTGACCTATCGCTTTTAATTGGCTCAGCCGCCAAGAAACGTAACGTGGCAGAAGACTATCATCGGGTGGAAGACTTGCCGGAGATCATTCTTCAGAAAGGCGAACTGGTGAAGCTGGTGGGCATCGTCTTCGGGCGCGAGGAGTCAGGTCTTACCAACGATGAACTGGCCCTGTGCGATCTGCTTTCTACCATCCCGATGAAACGCAAATACCCTTCGCTCAACCTGGGGCAGGCCGTGATGGTGTATGCCACTTACCTCTCGAAACTCAGCCTGGACTATGCCCGCAAAAAAAGCCGCAGCGCTGGCGACACAGAACTGCAGGTGGTGAAGCAAAAGGCCATGCAAGTGCTTGGCGATGTGGGCATGGATCCCGAAGGCAATATTTATCCCCGTATCATGGAGCGTTTGATGCTAATGGGCAAGGACGACCTGAACCTGTTTCATTCGTTCTGTAAATTCTATTTAAAGAAATACCACAACCGGCTGAAATAGGTCTCTTACGAAAGGATCTTCTTCCCCAGGCTGATCATGATAAGCCTGACCCTTCGTCCGAACAGTAAGGCTGAAGCCAGGCATATCAGCGAGAAGGCGAATACGGTGGCCGGCACACTCAGGTAATCGGCAATGGCACCGGCGGCAAGGCTTCCCAAGGGGGTGATGCCCAGGAAAGTGAGGCTGTAAAGGGAAACAATACGGCCGCGTTTATCCTCTTCAGCAATGCTTTGGAGGAGGGTATTGGTTCCGTTGAAGTGCACTATCATGCCAAAGCCAGTGACCACCAGGGCCAGCATGGAAAGCAGCCGGAAAGGGGAAAGGGCGAAGACTGCCAGCCCTAAGGAGAAAATGACGGAGGTATAAAAGGTGAGGGCGGGAATCTTCATCATAGCCTTTCGCGAAGCCAGGAAGAGTGCGCCTGAGAGGGCTCCTGCACCCAATGAACCGGTAAGGAATCCCAGCATCTGGGCGTCACCCTTCAGGATCTCAGCCGCAAATACAGGCATCAGCGCCTGGAAAGGCAGCCCGAAAAAACTGCTGAACATTAGCAATATCAACAGATAACGAAGCGAACGCAAGTGCCAGGCATAGCGTAACCCCTCCACCAGCTGAAAGAGGATAGAACCCGAATGTTGTCGCTTCCTTACCTTTTCAATTTTGACGGCAAGCAAACCTGCAATGACGCCTGAAAAGGTTAACCCGTTAATCATGAAACACCAGCCTTCGCCCACCAGGGTAATGAGGAGGCCTCCGATGGGAGGGCCAATGAAGCGGGCAAGGTTGTAAAGGGAGGAATTCAGGGCAATGGCATTGCCGAGGTCTTGGGGTTGGGTAATGATATCGGGGACAAAGGCGTGGCGGAAGGGCGAGTCGAAAGCCAGGATGATGCCGTTAAGGGCGGCAATGGCGAGGATCCAGGGAACAGTAATGCGGTCGGTCAGCACCATCCAGGCCAGGAAAAATGCAGTTATCATGGCCAGGACTTGCATGAAAATGATAACCCGCTTCCGGTCCCAGCGATCGGCCAGCACCCCGGCAAAGGGTGTGATAAACAGGGAGGGGATTTGCTGGGCAAAAACCACCGTTCCCAGCAGCAGGGCTGAGCCCGTCAGGCGATACACCAGCCAGCTCATGGCAATGTTCTGGACCCAGGTGCCTATGAGCGAGATACTTTGTCCGAAAAAATAATAACGGTAATTGCGGTACTTTAGCCCCCTGAACATATTTTTCAGGGAGTTGGGGCTGATCCGGTGAATACCGCGAAAAAATTGCATGGCGGAGGCGTTTGCAACGTTTGGCAAACTTACAAAAATAGACCAAAGAACGGTGATGCAAAAACCTCCCTGAGCAAATTATTATTCAGCCCTGATGGCATCTACAGGATTCTGCCTGGCTGCCCTAAGGGTGTGATAGCTTACTGTGAGAATGGCAACAATCAGGGCCAAAATCGTGGCATAAAGGATTGGCCAAAGGTTCATGGTCGTTCTGTAAGGAAAGCCTTGAAGCCATTTATCCATAAGGAACCAAATCAAGGGCGCTGATAGGATGGAGGAAATGAGAACCAATACCAGGAACTCCCTGTAAAACAACAGGAGGATGCTTTTCCCTGATGAACCAAGCACTTTGCGAATACCAACTTCCTTTTTGCGCTGTTCGGTGAGGTAGGAAGAAAGCCCAAACAAGCCCAGAAACGAGATAAAAATACATACCAGGGCAAAGATACCGAAGATAATCCCTTGTCTTTTTTCAGCACTGAATTGTTGGCTAAACCCTTGTGTGAGGGGGAATATGTTGGGCAAACGTGAGGAATCGAATTCTCTTAGGGTCGTTTCGAGAAAGTCCATGGTTTCCTCCTCTTTCCCGGTTAAATGCTCAACGATCAAACAGCGGTAATAAACTGGTTCGGGCGGCAATAAAAGCATCAGTGGTTCAATGGGCCGGTCGAGGGTTACACTATGGAAATCTTCAAAAACCCCCACCACGGTGAACCTGGAACTTAAGGAGTCCGAAGCACCAAATTGCCATTCAATGGCTTTCCCCAAGGGTTCTTCATGCCATCCAAACGTTTTGACGGCAGCTTCATTGATAATCACTGAGTTTTGGGCGTCCGCCCGCAGTTCCTTTTCAAAGCCCCGTCCTTGCTTTAGCTGGACCTTCATCAGGTCGAGAAACTCGTGATCAATAAAGTTCGTTCCTATGACGGTTTCTGTCATTTCCGTTCCCGACTGGACCTTCACGGCGTTAACATTATGCCCCTGTGCAGGTGCAAACGCCAACTTGGTCGTCCCGGTAATATTCGGATTTTGCCTGATGAGCGCTTCAAGGGTTTCAACTCCTTGCCGCTGTTCTGCACTTTGAAGTGTTATTACCAGTTTGTTGTTGGGGTTGAAACCCAAAGGTTTTTCCTGAAGGTAATCCAATTGTTTTCTGACGGTCAGTGTCCCAGCCACCAGGATGATGGAAATGGCGAACTGGAATATGACCAGAATCTTTCGGAATAGTCCTGAACCCCCTTTTTTAAAGTTTATGCTTTTCAGAATGGTCACGGGTTCCATGCTGCTTAAGAAAAAAGCAGGATAAATCCCGGAAAGGATTCCTGTTAAAAAGGTGATAAGGAGGATCTGGAGGATGATCTTACCCTGGAAGACATTTCCCAGGGTGAAGGACTTGTCGGCCAAAGTATTGAATCCCGAGAGCAAAATCTCTACCAATAACAGGGAAAGAATCAATGAAATAAGAGCCACCAATAAAGATTCGGAAAGAAACTGAACGATCATTTGTTGGCGGGTTGCCCCGGTTACCTTTCGCATAGCGATTTCCCTTGCGCGCTGCGAGGCACGAGCTGTGGCCAAATTGGTATAATTCACAGCTGCAATGACAATCAGGAAAAGCGCTACAATTGAAAAGATCAGCAGAGTAGTTTTACTGACGGGGTCAGGGGCATAGGTCACCTGTGTCAAATGGGTTTCACGCAAAGGAACGGCTACAAATTCGGCGCTGGCCCCAAATTGGCTGCCTGCTGGTTCAACGTATTTCTTGTTGAAAGCTTCCATATTCCCCAAAATGGATTCAATACTATTTCCGGGATGAAGGAGGATATAAGTAAAATTGCCATTGATGCTCCACCAAAGATCAGAATCCAAGGAATAAAATCGCTGATGTTCAGACTGATTGATGGTCAGCAGGGCATTCAATTTCACTGTTGCATTGTCAGGAAAGTCTTCAATAACTCCTGTTACCTGGAAATTCCGCTGATTGATTAACAGTTGCTTCCCGACAGGGTTTTCCTGACCAAAATACTTTTTACTCAGGGATTCGGTCAACACCAGGGTATTGGGCTCTGTGAGAGCGCCTTCCGCCTGGCCGTGAATAAACCTATGGGTAAACACCTCAAAGAATGTGGTATCGACCAGTGCAAAATCATCCTCTAGGAATTCCCGGTCTTCAACTTTTACCAGGACATCCTCCTGGCCGAATATCCGGCAGTATTCTTCCACCTGGCTGAATTCAAGCTTAAGGGCCGGACCCAAGGGGAAAGGGGTGATGGCTAAATGATTAAAACTTCCTCCAACCTGATACTTTCCGTCCAGGCGGTAAATTCGCTCAAATTTCTCATGGAAGGTATCATATGAAAGCTCGTGGTTCAGATACAGGATGATGAGCGTTGCACCTGTAATCCCTACCGAAAGACAAAAGATGTTGATAAGGGTATATAGCTTGGAGCGCACCATATTTCTCCAGGCACTTATCAGGAAGTTTTTTAACATGACCAGAAAGAATTTAAGGGTTTTGAAAAAGGGGCAAAGGTTCCTTTGCCCCTAAAAACCAACAAAAAGCACAAGGAGCAAAAAAATCAACCGGGTGTAGTAGTTAGCACAAACTCGGTTGTTTTATCTTCGGTGACGATCTGGCCGTCGAACAGCCTGATGATGCGCTGCGAATAGGATGCGTCGCGTTGTGAGTGAGTAACCATGATGATGGTGGTACCGTTTTTGTTCAGGCTCTCAAGGAGGTTCATCACCTCATCACCATGGGTTGAGTCGAGGTTACCGGTAGGTTCGTCAGCCAGGATAATATGCGGTTTGGCTACAACGGCACGGCAAACGGCCACCCTTTGCTGCTGGCCTCCTGAGAGTTGCAGGGGGAAGTGATTCCGGCGGTGCATGATCTGCATTTGCTCAAGCACTTCCTCCACCCGCTTTTTCCTTTCAGAAGAGCTATAGCCCAGGTAAATGAGGGGGAGTTCGACGTTCTCAAATACGCTTAGTTCATCGATCAGGTTAAAGTTCTGGAATACAAAACCAATGTTCTTTTTGCGGAGGTTGGCGCGCTGCTTCTCGCTGAACCTGGAGACTTCCTGGTCGAGGAAATTGTATTGCCCGCCTGTTGGGTTGTCCAGGAGCCCAAGGATGTTCAACAGGGTCGATTTTCCGCATCCGGAAGGTCCCATGATGGCAACAAACTCGCCTTCCTTGATTTCAAAGGAGACCTGGTTCAGGGCAGTGGTTTCCACTTCTTCTGTGCGGAATACTTTCGTTAAGTCAACAGTTTTGATCATGGTTGTAGTGTTTAATAGGGTGTTGAATAATCTTTTAAGGGTTTATCTGAAGATCAGCCTGTCTTTGCCGCCAAAGCCATCGTATGAGGAAACGATTACCTTTTCACCGGGTTCGAGGCCTTCAATTACTTCGTAATGGTGTATGTTTTGGCGACCTATGCTTATGTTGCGTTTTACGGCTTGCGATCCCGAAGCATCAAGCACATAGATCCAGTTACCACCGGTTTCCTGATAAAATCCACCGCGGGGAATGATGAGAGCTTCGCTCACCCCGCTGAATTGCAGGCGCAACTGGATGGTCTGTCCCCGTCGCAGGGATTCAGGCGCTTCTTCGAGAAAATGCAGGTCGACTTCAAAGGCACCCCCGGTAATATTGCTGTAAATCTTGGATATCTCCAGCCGGTAAGTCTTGCCGCCATATTCAAATTCGGCGTTTTGGCCAATGTGGGTCCGGCTTACATAACGTTCATCAATGCGTGCCCTTAGTTTATAGCCATCAGTCTGGTCGATCTGTCCAAGGTTTTCGCCTGCATTTTTGGTTTCCCCCACCTCTGAATCAAAAGAGGAGAGTTGACCGCTGATGGGTGCACGAACAATGAGGTTATCCAGGTTCCGGTTCAGCATCCTGATGTTTTCCTGCATCCGGGTTATGGACTCCATGATGCTTTTGAGCTGGGTTGCCGTATAAAGGGAATCGTGACGCATGGTGCGGACAGCAATGTCGTAACGGCGCATGGCATAGTTGAAGTCACGTTCAGCGTTTTCATATTCTTCCAGGGAGATTACCCCTTCCTCGTAAAACTGTTTCTTGCGTTCAAAGTCCTTGCGGGCAAAATCAAGCTGATAATCCAGGTCGGCCAGCTGACGCTCGAGGGCGAATTTGTTTTGTTCGAGGCTTAACTGTGTGTTCTGGTAATTGTTGAGCACCTCCAGGGCATGGTTTTCCTGCTGGATGTATTGCATTTCCATGCTTAGGTTCGACAGACGGAGAATTTTGTCCCCTTCATTGACCACAGCGCCATCACGAATATAGATCTCTTCGACGCGGCCGCCAAAAACGGCATCGACGTAAATGGTCACCAAAGGCTGAACCACCCCGTCGACCGGAATAAACTCCTGGAAACGACCTTGTTCAACACTGGCGATGGTCAGTTTATCCTTTTCGACATAGAGTCGGCTGGATTTGTCGCGGAAGAACAAAAGGTAAATGATAAAGAGCCCGAAAAGGACTGCTCCTGCAATGAGGGCAATCTTTTTTGGCGTCCATTTCTTTTTTTCAATAACCCTGTCCATAAATATCGTCTAAGAATGAAAGAGAAAAATTTCGCATAAGAGTAATCCAATACCATGCCATTAGGTGTAAAATATTGTTTTTCAAAAATATAATAAAATTTAATTGTAGAATATTTCAAAAAAGTGTACGTTTTCGTGCATGGTCTGTATCAGAACGAACAACAAAATGACATATAAAGTTATAAGAAATGCCTATAAGGCTCTTTCGAAAGGAATTAAATCCGCTGATTTTCCTGCTTGCTTTTCAATCATAGATGATCTGTTATTAAACTCCTTTAAATGAAACGGTATCCCACCCCCAATTCAAAATAATCAGCTCTGAAAAGGTGCGACTTCAGGCTCAGGTTGATGAGCCATTTTTCGGTCAGGTGATGTCGAAAGCCTATCCGGTTATACCCTGGCCCGTCTTTGGTGTTGGCGGCATATAAATAGAAACCCTGGTGTATGATGAAAGCTGTTTTTCCGAACCACTGTTCATAAGAAAAATGAAGTCCCGGTTTCAGGAGCCCGGCGGGGGAGGCAGGCAACTGGTCCTTTCGCCTCAGTACTTCTCTGTCAGAAAAACCCCAGAACAGGTCGGCTCCCAAACCCAGACTCACCTTTTCAGAAAGGTTCCGGCTGAAGGTTGTGCTGAGCGTAAACTCCATATAGGCAGGTCCTCCGGGAGGATACAGGCGGGTATAACCAGTGGCCCCGAATACCCGTAAGGAATAATTTTCCCGTTTTTCCATTGGGGCCTGTTGCATTGGGGCAGGAGGAATAAATTCATACGCCAGGACAAGTTTGAGGGCGGGAATGTTCAGCCCTTTGTTGGGCGTGCGTGTCTTGCCATTGCTGAAGTGCGTCATGCCATACCCGGCGCGCATGATCCAATTCCCAGGCAATGGAAATTGCAGTTCGAGACTTGTGTTCATCAGGATATTCAGCGGGTTGCTAATGGCGATATTCAACTCATTCTCCGGCTCGGTGTAATAATTGGTGAGCCATGCCGCCCCCAGTCCATAGCGTAGATTAAGGGAAAGCTGGTTTTTTCTGACCAGCGGGATGCTGATATGGGGGAACAAACCCCAGGCATGTCCTAAAACCTCAGGATAACCCAAATCGGCATACAGGAAGGTAAAGCCCAGTTCGGGCGATTGATAGTTGTGATGCCAGGATTTCAGTCCGCTGGGGAAACCCGAAACACCCAGGTGGATCATGGGGAAAACACCAGTTTTAAGTGGATCCATACCGGGAGCATGGGGCCAAACCCATGCAAGATAGCCTGCCGTCTCTATCCTTGAGAAATGAAAATCCGAAGCACCTTGCGATCTGGCGGGCTCAGTCCCGGCAAGGCTTAATCCCCAAATGAATATCCAGAAATAATAAAACCGCTTCATGCACCTTGATTATCAATCCCCCTCATACAAATATATTCCTTTTGTCCCACAAGCCTTGTATATATTTGTTGCTACCTTTGTCAAAAAATTTGATGATGGATAAACGATTAAGCAAGTTTGCAGAACTGCTCCAAATCATGGATGACCTGCGGGCAAAATGTCCCTGGGATAAAATACAAACCCTGGAAAGCCTCCGCCATTTAACCATTGAGGAAACGTATGAACTGGCTGATGCCATCCTTGAGAATGACCTGGAAGAAATAAAGAAAGAGCTTGGCGACCTGATGCTTCACATTGTTTTTTATGCCAAGATTGGAAGTGAAAAAGGAGCCTTCGATATTGCCGATGTGCTCGAAGGCATCAATGAGAAGTTGATACGGCGCCATCCCCATATTTATGGCGATGTCGAAGCCAATACCGATGAACAGGTAAAGGAAAACTGGGAAAAGATCAAGCTGAAGGAAGGAAAAAAGAGGGTCTTGTCGGGGGTTCCCAACTCGCTGCCTGCGATGGTGAAGGCTTACCGGATACAGGATAAGGCTCGTGGTATTGGCTTTGACTGGGAACATCCAGGACAGGTGTGGGAAAAAGTACAGGAGGAGCTTAATGAATTGCGCGAAGAGATCGAGAAAGGTACCAGCCATCAAAAAATTGAAGAAGAATTTGGTGACCTGCTTTTCGCTCTCATTAACTACTCCCGTTTTATTCATGTGAACCCTGAGAGTGCCCTCGAGCGTACCAACAAAAAGTTTATCCACCGTTTTTCCTACCTTGAGGAGAAAGCCGCAAAATCCGGCAAGGAATTGAAAAAAATGAGTCTATCAGAGATGGATGTCTTCTGGAACGAAGCAAAGGATTATGAATAATGATTCTTTTTCTTCTGAAGGGCCTTTAAAGCCCTTTTTTTTGTTTTTTTTCAACAAGTATTTTGTAAAACAATATCTTTGGCAACAAATTTTACAACCATGATTAAAGTAGAACAATTAACTAAGGAATTTTCCTTATCCAAAAAACAAATGGCTGAGGCAGGTGCACAAACCTCCAGCCTTCGGGTTTTGGATAATATTAGCTTTGAATGCAAACCCGGCCGCATTTTTAGCCTGCTGGGACCCAATGGAGCAGGTAAAACCACCACCCTGCGGATCATCTCCACCATCCTTGCTCCAAGCGGTGGCTCTGTAAAGGTCTGCGGCTACGACCCAAGCAGGGACGGCTCAAAGGTCAGAAGTCTTATTGGCTTTCTTACCGGAACCACCGGCCTTTACGAAAGGCTGACCCCTGACGAACTCATCGCGTACTTTGCAAAACTCAATGGCATTGAAAAGCCGGTTTATGAAAAGCGCAGAGAAGAATTGTACACGCTGCTGGGCATGCACGATTTTGCCAAAAAACGCATTGGGAAGCTTTCCACCGGGATGAAACAAAAGGTGAGCATTGCCCGTACCATGATTCACGACCCCGAAGTGATTGTGTTTGATGAACCTACCGCAGGACTCGATGTGATCGCAGCTAAAAACATCATCGAGCTGATACGCGATTGCAAAAACAAAAACAATACGGTGATCTTCTCCTCGCATATTATGAGTGAGGTTGACCTGCTCTGCGATGATCTGGCCATTATCCACCAGGGGCGCATTCTGTTTAACGACACCATGGAACTTTTCCGTAAGGAAATGAAAACCGACAATATCACTGAAGAATTCATCCGTGTGGTCGCAGAAAGCAATTAATCCGGGTTTAAGCATCACCAAAAAAGTCTCTTAAAAATGAAAAATATCATTACCATAGCCTCCAAAGAATTTCTGGATACCCTGCGCGACAAGCGCACCCTGATCATGATGGTCATTATCCCCATTCTGATCTTCCCTTTAATTTTTTCGTTGATCACTAAACTACAGCAAAACGTCATTAATAAAGAACAACGAAGCTCGCTGGTCACAGGAGTCATTAACCTTGATCAGGAGAATGGCCTGGAGAAATTTCTAAAAGGTCATGAAGCACTCACCATTGTCTCTGTTCAGGATCAGGCCCAGCTGGAACAACTGATTCGCAAGGACAGCTTGCAGATTGGTGTTATCATTGAAGAAGGCTTTACCGAGAATCTTGTCAACCTAAAAAGCGCCAAAGTAAACGTTCTGTATTCTGAAACCAAACTAACCATCAGGGAGCGCTTTTCCGGCCTTCTGAATGTGTATGTCTCACAGATCCTCAAAGACCGGATTGCTTCCCAGGGCCTTGAAGAAAGTTTCATCGAACCGGTCAAAACCGAATATATCAACGTAGCCTCCGAGCAGGAAGTCATCGGAAAGCTGGCCGGGGGATTTTTGCCCTACCTGTTTGTGATCTTTTGTTTTATGGGGTCCATGTATCCCGCCATCGACCTGTTCACGGGTGAAAAGGAACGCAAAACCCTTGAAACATTGCTCACCTCGCCGGTTTCCCGCCTTGAGATTTTGGTGGGCAAAATGGCAGTAGTCGTCAGTAGTGGCCTGCTGTCAGCAGTGCTTGCCATCGTCGGTCTTTTTGTCGCCGTTCGCACCACTGTCGGTATGCCCGACATCTTTGCCGGAATGATTTCAGGGATGTTGTCTGTTAAATTTGTATTACTGCTTCTGGCCATGCTCGTGCCCCTTACCATTTTCTTTGCAGGGGTCATGGTGCCGCTCACCATTTATGCCAAAACGTTCAAGGAAGCCCAAAGCATCTTGTCACCAATGACCTTCTTTGTGATTTTTCCTGCCGTCATTGGCTTAATGCCCGGTATTGAGTTAACCACGGTTACGGCCCTCATCCCCATTGTCAATATTTCGCTGGCTACCAAGGAAATCCTTGCAGGAACCATTCAAACGCCCCTGTTGTTGATTACCATTGTATCGCTTATCACCTATGCTACCATTTCTGTTTTGTTCTGTGTAAGATGGTTTGGCAAGGAAACACATATATTAAGGTAAATGAGCCCTGAAGGATTCCCATGATTCCCTGAAGCTTCTTTCGGGGAATGTTGTGGAATAAGTCTTTAATAATTATAATGAAAAAAGCTGTTTAGTGCGTATTTATATTCTTGCATTTTGTAGCCTTTTTCTGGCTACCCAGGCTTCTTCAGGCCAGACCATCACTGTTGAGGGTGAAGTGATGGGTTTGTGGAATTATGATACCGTAAAAGTGACCGGCGATATTCACATAGCCGAGGGATCCACACTGATGATTGGCTCAGGTGTGGTGGTGCAGTTTCAGGGTTATTTCAACTTGCTTGTTCTTGGCGATATCCAGGTACTTGGGGTTCCTGATAACCCCGTATTGTTCACCGTCAGCGATACCACGGGTTTGTATGAACTGAATACGCCAGCCGGGGGCTGGAATGGCATTTCCCTGATGGCCACACCTGAAAAGAATTGGGTTAATGCCTATTTTGAATACGCCCATTTTGAATATGCCAAGGCCTGGCAGGGCGATACTTTGCATCACGGGGGTGCCATCTATATGTCCGGGCCGGTGGAAGCCACTTTTTTGAACTGCTCCTTCGCCCAAAACCGGACCTATTTGAGCGGGGCGGGGATGTATTTTAACAGCACCTCTCCAAGGGTCGAACGGTGTATCTTTTCGGAAAATCAGGCTGGTCATACCCCTCCCCTGGAAGAACAATATGGTTATGGGGGCGGGCTTTGCGGCCTGAACACCAAAGCGGTCATCCGGGGAAATGTCTTCACTGGAAATGCTTCCACAGGAATTGGCGGGGGGATGAGTATTGACGAAGGTGACCCCATCATTGAGCACAATATTTTTGAAGCCAACGGCAGCCCACTCGGCGGAGGATTAGGCATCCTGCGCTCCCAGGTTTCAGGTACTATCTCCAACAATTTGGTCCTCCACAATACCGCCATGTTCTTTGGCGGCGGTATGGCGCTGATCAACACCCGCGCCAATATTTCAAACAATACCATTGTCGGGAATTATGGAGGTTATGGGGGCGGACTGTATTTTAATGCTGAGGCATTCGTCAAGGTGTACAACACCATCCTGTGGGGCAACTGGGCCAACAGTACTACCGGTGGTTCGGTCTTTATTTGGGATTCCAACTCCATCCCTAATTTTTATAATTGCACCATTGACGGGGGCCAGGAACTTTTTGATGGAGCAGCCTTTCAGGGTGAGTTTATTGGGAATATCAGCACAGATCCGGTCTTTTCAGGAGAAGGTCAATGGCCATGGCAGCTTGAACCGCAGTCGCCCGCCATTAATGCAGGCAGTGAAGATCCTGGCTTCTTGATGCTTCCCGAATTTGACCTTTCAGGGACTCCCCGCATTCAACTGGGGCGCATTGATATGGGTGCCTTTGAAGCCGATAGTATCCTGCACACTGCTGTACCCATTATTGAAACAAAGGTCCTTGACATCCAGGTTTTCCCTAACCCGGCTTTGGATCATACTTCCATCCGCCTTCATAATGCCATTCCCGGGCCAGTTCAAGTGCTGGTATTCGATACCAGGGGCCAACTGGCAGGCAGGGTTTACGATGGTTTACTGGAGCCCGGGAGTTATGAGTTCAAACTCGATCTGCCGGCTTCAGGCCTGCGTAAAGGCGTTTATTATATTGTAGCAAAATCAAAAGAGGGAAAGGCCTCTGCCAGGCTTCTGGTTTTTTCACGATAATCGATGCCGAGCCTCAGATTACGTGCTGTTCAGTTAAAAAATACTCCAGATCGTAAAAGAAATCTTCGTATTTATTACGCGCTTTCTCATCAAGGGGCGCCAGGGTCTGCACCTGCTTGATCTTACGCATTTCCTTCTGGAATTGTTTCAAGTCGAAAAACTCACTCACATTACAGAAAAGAACCAGGAAGTCAGGGACGGGCGTGTCGGTAACGATGGCCCCCTCGGTGCTTTTGTTGCCCAGCAGGAATATAGGCATGCGGTATTGCCGGTAATGAAAATGGTATAAAGGGAAACCGGCTTTCTGGCTTTCCGAAAAGGAATGGGTGTAATCGCCGATTCGCTTGAGTTCAATACTCAGCTGCTGGTTCATAAGCCAGGCCAGGCGGTAATCCTTCTGGGTGGTAAACACCGAGAAAACCGTAAAAGGGGATTCGTAACCAAGCTTTAAAGCAATTTTTTTCGGCATAAATCAGATGGCCTTTGGCTGAATGGCTTTCTTGCAAAAGTAAGGAAGATTACCTTATGGAAAAGAAATCATTCCCCCTGATCGCCATTATTCACAAGTTTTTCCCAGGCCTCTGCCGCAGCTTTTTGTTCTGCTTTTTTGATAGAATAATCCTGGCCGCTGCCTGCAACTTGTCCATCCACTAAAAGGTTCACCAAATAAAGGCGGTTCTTCTTCCCGTTTTCAATTTCTTCCACCAGGACAAAATCTGCCGTTTTCCTTTCCTTCTGGCTCCATTCAATGATCTTGCTTTTGAAGTTGATTTCCTTGCTGACAAGCTCTTCCATGTCGAGGTGGCAGGCAATGATCTGGTGGATCAGGATCTTTTGCGTAAACCTGTAACCCTTGTCAAGGTATATGGCTCCCACCAGTGCTTCAAAGGCATCGCCAGGGATGGATGATCCGGCAATCTTTCCATCAATACTTGTTTCAATCAGTCGGTTCAGGCCCAGTTTTTTTGAGAGGGCATTAAGATTGGAGCGACTCACGATGCGCGAGCGCATTTCTGTCAGAAACCCCTCATCCTTATAGGGAAACTTTTTAAAAAGAAAATCAGCAATGATGGAGCCTAATACAGCATCGCCCAAATATTCAAGCCGCTCATTGCTATGCTTGAATCCATTGGTCAGAGGGGTGGCTGCTGAACGGTGTCTCAGGGCCAGCTTATACAAGGCCAGGTTACCGGGATAATAACCTAAAATGTTCTTTAAGGCATCTCCCAGCGCTTTGTCAGAAGCGTGGGTTTTTCTTAGAATGGAATGAAAAAAGCGCAAAACCGTATTCCTATTGCAGAAATTTTCTGAAGGCTACGCAAGCATTGTGTCCACCAAACCCAAACGTATTGCTCAAAGCTACATTAATCTCCCGTTTCACTGGTTTGTGAAAGGTGAAATCAAGCTTCGGGTCAATTTCCGGGTCAAGGTTGAACTGGTTGATGGTGGGGGGAACGATGCTGTATTTCATGGCCAGGATGGTGGCAATGGCTTCAATGGCCCCTGCCGCCCCCAATAAATGCCCCGTCATCGACTTGGTGGAGTTAATGCTGATTTTGTATGCGTGTTCCCCAAAAAGATTTACGATGGCCCTGGGTTCGGAAATGTCGCCCAAAGGGGTTGAAGTCCCATGGGTGTTGATGTGATCCACATCTTCGCGTTTCAGGCCACCATCTTCGAGGGTATATTTCATAACATTAAAGGCACCCAGTCCATCGGGATGGGGACTGGTCATGTGGTAAGCATCGGCCGAAAGGCCACCTCCAACCATTTCTGCATAGATCTTTGCACCCCTAGCCAATGCATGATCCAATTCTTCAAGGATGATACAACCGGCACCCTCACCGATCACAAAACCATCACGGTCCTTGTCGAAAGGTCTTGAACCAGTAGCAGGATCATCATTGCGCTCGCTGATGGCCTTCATGGCGCCAAATCCACCAACACCAGCTTCATTAATGGCGGCCTCTGAGCCACCGCTAAAAATGATATCCGCTTTTCCCATTCGAATCAGGTTGAAACTATCAACCAGCGCATTGGCGGCCGAAGCACACGCAGAGGTGGTGGTATAGTTGGGGCCCCTGAATCCATATTTTATAGAAATATGTCCGGCGGCGATATCCGAAATCATTTTGGGAATAAAGAAGGGACTGAAACGCGGGGTTCCATCGCCCTGAGCAAATTCGGTAATGGCCTCCAGAAAAGTCTGAAGCCCGCCAATGCCACTGCCCCAGATAATCCCGACCCGGTCAGCATTGACCTTTTCAGGATCAATGCCCGCATCCTTTATTGCTTCATCTGCAGCAATGAGGGCATACTGGGCATAGGGATCGTATTTCCGGATCTCTTTCCGGTCAAAATAGGCTGTCGTATCAAAACCTTTGATTTCGCAGGCAAACCGGGTCTTAAATTTCGAAGCGTCAAATCGGGTTATTGGAGCTGCCCCACTGACACCATTAAGCAAACCGTTCCAGAATTCTGGAACGGTATTGCCTATAGGAGTAAGAGCGCCTAATCCTGTAACTACTACTCTTCTGAGGTTCATCTAAAGCGCTTTAGGTTCTACTTATTGATTTTTTTCAATATATGCAATAGCATCACCTACAGTGCTGATCTTCTCAGCTTGATCGTCAGGAATGGCAAGGTTGAATTCTTTTTCAAATTCCATGATGAGCTCAACAGTATCCAGTGAATCTGCTCCCAAATCATTGGTGAAGCTTGCTTCAGGGGTAACTTCTTTCTCATCTACACCAAGCTTATCAACGATGATAGCTTTTACTCTTGTTGAAATGTCTGACATGGTTTCTCCTTTTTTTGTTTAAAACAGGATGCAAAGAAAATTATTTAATTGAAATTAACCAACTTTTTCCATCCCTAATTTCACTAAATCGCTGTAATATATTGTTTTACACAATTTTGCATATAACTAAAACCTTAGTTTAAAAGCAAAATTCTTTAAAAAATCATGGGTTTTTATTGTATTTTCTGACAATTTTTGGCCAAATTTGTCAAATATTTAAAAAATGTTTATCAATAATGCTGCATAAAGGTGCTAAAATAAGGCTTGCCATGCTGGCTTCAGGCAGTGGTACGAATGTAGCCAATTTTATCGAGTATTTCCGCCTGCATGATATTATAGAAGTGGCCCTGGTGGTGTCCGATAATCCTGATGCCATGGTACTGAAGCGTGCAGCCAAAACGCAGGTGCCGCATGTAGTGGTTCATAAGGAGCAATGGAAGGATCAGGAGCTGGTGATGGGTCTTTTCCGGCAGGCCCAGATCGATTTTGTCGTACTGGCTGGCTTCCTTTCCCTTGTCCCTTCCTATCTCATCCTGGAGTTTCCCGGAAGGATTGTGAATATTCATCCCGCACTATTGCCCAAATTTGGCGGCAAGGGGATGTACGGTATGCGTGTTCACGAGGAAGTGATCCGCCAGGGTGAATATCAGACAGGAATTTCCATTCACTATGTCAACGAACGTTACGACGAGGGAGAGATCATCTTCCAGGCCGGTTTCGATATTGAGCCCGATGATACCCCTGAAACCATCGCTTTAAAAACCCACCAGCTTGAATATAAGCATTATCCCCGCGTGGTGGAAGAACTGGTCCGGAAAATCATTGTATAAGCTGGCCCATTACGAATCGGATAAAAGTAAAATTTTAAGCCCGGGATTCCTCCTTTTATATCCGCATCTCTTATTGTTTTCGGGAGATGCCTGAAAGTTTATTTTACCCGGGTCTCTCTCGTTTTTCCGGCCACCCCTTCTTATGATCCTGCGATTAACCCCTGATCGGATCAAGACTTGCATCCTGTTTCATTCATAGTTCAGTCGGGTTTTAGCCGTTTTAAAACGACTAAAAACCGACTGAAACCCGTATAAACTACGACCGTGGTATGAATATGCAAGGACCCTGAAAGGATTGAAAAAAATCGAAAGAAAGCTTTTGGAAAAAAAGCTACCGGGCATTAAAACCCCCTTTGCTTCATCTTGTATGAGCCCCAAGAGGGTCATTCAAGGATTTGCAAAGGGGGCTTGAAAGTGATGCAGCGCCCTTTAATACAGGTCTTCCAGACTTATTGTATGTGTTTCAGGGCCTCTTCAACAGCATTGAGGATGGGCTGGCTTGAGATGGGTTCACCCACGGCCAGTTTCATCCATTCCTGAGGGATCAGTCGCCCAACGGTATACATCCTGTCGATTTCACTGGCCAGGTTTTTGCCTTTCAGCTGGCTTTCGACCTGGAACTCGATGAGGTGCCCTAGGGGATAAGCGCTCAGGTAAAGGGGATAGCTGATCATATGCGAGTAAATGGCCAGGATGGGCGAGTCTTCCAGGCCGAACACCGGTGCGTAATATTTGTTCCAGGTATCGATGGCGATCTCCATGGTTTTCTCTTTCAGCTGGGCAGGTGTTGCTTCGGGGTTCTCATACATCCATTGCCACACCGCCATATCCACCAGCGAAACGCCCATAATCTCATAGCAACTCCAGAAGTTGTCGAGGGCACGCATATGATCTGCATTGGGGTCGTCGGTGTCGATGCCCAGCAGCTTCAGGTCACGCATCTGGAAAAGGAATGCGGTGGTCTCAGTAAAAGCCGTATTGGGTACTCCGCTCATCATGAAATAATCCACATCATGCAGGGTGATGGTCTGCTCAAGGTTGTGGCCAAATTCGTGAACGGCAATGTTATAGCCTTTATAGTCCATGCCATTTTCCCCGATGCGGGTGCGCAGATATGAATTCTGCTCGCGCATCTGGGCTCCCCAGGCGTGGCCAGCACCGCGCGAACTTTCAACCTTCACCTTGGATGCAATGGATTTGGCACGATCGGCACTCCAGCCCAGCTTTACCAGGATATTGGGCAGATCGGCTTCGAAGGCTTCCCGTGTGGGGTATTTTGCCCCAACGATTTCGTTAAGTTGTTCTGATATGCTGCTGCGCGATTTGAAGCCATCATACCAGATGTCGAAGGGCTTCAGCGAGCGTCCCAGCCTTTGGCTGATGAGTTCACCGACCGCCTTGGCCTGGGGCGAACTGACCAGCTGTACAAACAGTTCTTCCACCTCCTGTTGCGTCAGCTCAAGGCCTGCATTAAAGGCCCGGTCGATGGCCGTAGGGTAATTGGGTGAATAGGGGTCAGCCTCTTTTGCTGCCTGGAAGTTGCTGAGCAGGTATTGGTAGCGGGTGTCGGGCTCCGGGGTGGTTTCCACGGCCTGGCCATCTTTGAAAACCTCGTTGGTGTAAGGATTCCACAGTACTTCAGGATTGTTGATCACCATTTCGGGGATGTCCTGGGCAATGATGCGTTGCATCACCTGGTAGATCATCTCCTGCTTTTCGAGGCCTTCGGCAAGGGCGTAGTTGCTCTTGATCTCGTCGCGCAAGCCCCAGTGAGTGATCAGGTGCAGGTTTTCCGGGAACAGGGCTTCGCCCTCATCGTTCACCAGCTTATCCATGATGATGTTGTACTCCGAGATGTAATTGTCCGATTCGGTACTGATCCTGGAAGCTTCCTGGTTGATGTGTGAAGGCACGCGCGAATTGTAAATGTCGCCCATCCGGGCATAGGCCCACTCAAGCCTGTTCCAGTCCGGACCCAGTTCAGCTTTTTCCTCCAGTTTGTAAAAGGGAAAGTTGAGGATGGTCATGAAAGCAAGTTTATTGCCGAAGAAGTCGTCGTCCAGGTGGGCCGAAGGCGAATAGCTGCCAAACATCACGTCCACCGGTTCGATGGGCCCCCAGTCGAGGTGCAGGGGCTTATTCAGTTCCAGGCTCATTTGGTTCATGTGGCCCCAGATCAGCTCATAATTTCTCGACAACCTATCGAACAGCGTTTTGCGGGCTTCTTCATTGCCCTGATAGTTTTCCAGGCAAAAGGCTTCAAAATCTTCAGCCTTGCCATCCTCTTCTTTCCAGAGGGCAGCCACCTGGCTCACGCCACGCTGGATAAGATCATTACGATCTGCACCGTATTTTTCCGTCAGCTGGTCAATCACCGACTGAACAGTCGTTTCTGTAATTACGCCCATGTCTTCATTTTTTTCGCGGGGAGCCTCCTGTTTGCAGGCCGTAAAAAACAAGGCCATCAGGATGCCGCAGGTCAGCATTAATTTTTTCATTGCGGGGTTCTTTTGATTGGGATGATTATGTATTGGTTTATAAACTTGATTTCAATGGTTAAAATTACTTCAATATTGGTTGAAAGAGGCCATTTCGTCCGGTCTTTTTCTGATCTTCCGGCGCTTTTTCTCGTCAACCGGGTAGCCCAGGGTAATGATCAGGGGGATTCGTTTTGTCCTGGGAATGTTCAGCAGCTTGCGCACCTTTTTCTCGTCGAACCAGCCCAGCATACAGGTTCCCAGGCCCAGTTCGGCCGCTTGCAGGCAAAAGTGAGAGGCCACGATGCCAGTGTCGATCATTGACAGGTCCTTGTCTTTCACGGTGCTGCCAATTTTTGAAAGCATTTTTGCCGGTTCCATCACCAATACTGCCATCACCGGGGCCAGTACCGCGAAACGATTGAACTGAAGCATCGGGCTGAAGGTGGCCTTGGCTACCTCAAGGCTTAGTGCCCGATCGGTGACCATCACAAACTTCCAGGGCTGGCTGTTGCAGGCTGAAGGCGCCAGCCGGCATGCCTCAAGGATGGCTTCGATCTTTTCAGCTTCCACGGGGCGGTCAGCATAGCGACGAGTGCTCTCCCGCTCGATTACCAGTTGGTCAAAATTCATAGTTTTTATTTTACTTTATTCTTTTGGCAATTCTTCGCTTTCGCGGAAGCTGAGCAACAGCTTGTAAATCACTTCCCCCGTTGCAGGGTTGTGAAACAGCAATTCTTTGCTGGCACTAAATGCCGTGGTGCTTTCCTCCTGCAGCTTGGCAAGGGTCTTATCGTAAAGCTCCTGCTCATCTCGTTCCAGGTAAAGATAGACAGGTTTTCCCGAATCGATGATTTCCCTTGCGTCAAAAGGCTTAACCCAATATTTCAGGGTGTTGTCCCAAGTGAAGTAATTATAGGTGTTGGGATAAAGTTTATCGAGTATTGGGGCGTATTCCGCACGTTTTTTACCGGTTCCCCAGACGTGGCTGTAAGTCAGGGTGTATTCAATAAAAGGCGAGCCATAGTTTTGCGAGGTGATGATGCGGTAGCTGTCGTTCTCAAGCAATTGGGCAAAATGCCAGGTGGGTATGCGAATCTCAATGTCGCTCTCCATGGCCTGGGTTTTGATGGGCAGCCATTGGGCGTGGTGCCTGATGTTGATCGCAAACAGGAAAAGTATGGCCAGGTTGATGAACAGGATGGCTCCCTTGCGGGGAAAGCTTTTTTTAACGAGTTCTGCAATGATAATGGCCATCAGGGGGGAAAGCAGCAATACCGGGATGAAATAGCGGTGGGCATAGTGTTTCCCTACCATCAGGACCTGCAGACCGACGGACAAAACTACTGCCAGCCCCAGGATGAGGATGCGCCGGTCGGCTTGCTTCCTGAACCAGGCCAGGAAAGCTGCAAGGGAGGCGGTCAGCACCAGGAAGAGGTAAAAGAAACGTTTCTCCAGTCCGATCAGTTCCCTCAGGTTTCCCCTCAGCGAAGCCAGGTCGATAATGTTTGATTCGCCCCCGCCATACTGACCGCTGTGCATAAACAAAGCCTTGATCCATCCCCAGAAGACATTCAGGCGCAGAGTCACCGGAAAAGCGATGATGAAAAACAGCAAAAGCGACAGGCCGACATAACACAGTTTTCTTTTCCATCCTTCGATGAACAGGAAAGGAATGATCCATACCGGCAGAAAGGTGAGCTTGATGGAAAGCCCGAAGGCTGAAAGCAGGGCAAACAGAAAAAGCTGGGTATTGTCAACCGGTTTTTCCTGGTACTGCACCTTGATCAACAGCACCGTCAGCAACACCAGCGGAAATGGCATCATCAGTTCAGGGGCTACCCTGCCAATCAGGTCATACCAGATGACTGGCAGGAAGGGGGCCGTTTGAACCAGCAAGGCATAAAAAACAGAGTTTGTATACTGGAGGGTTTTCTTTCCGGCATACCAGAGCAGTCCGGCAGTAAGGGCAGCAATGAAAAGGCTGGTCACGGAAAGGTAGAGGTCGGGATGCAGGAAAACATCCTCCACATAAGGTTTTGGCAGGCCCCTTACCAGCCAGGTCAGGCGAAACACCAGGGCTACGAGAAGCTGCAGGGGGGTTCCGGGATTATCTACGTGGGCCAGCTTCAGGGTTCCCTCCGATAGGGTGAGCCCGCTCATAAAATAAATATACTCAGGATCGCTTGAGCGCAGGGAAAGGTTGCCGAGCAGGTGACGAAAATAGGCTGCAAACACAATGTACAGCAGGGGAAAGATCAACAGCAGGGCCACCCGTGCCGCGGGAAGTTTTTCAATGAACCGCTTCATGGTCAAATATTTTGAATTTCATCCAGCCCCATTTCTGAAGGCGGTATTGCAGCGAGGTTTTCAACACCCCTAGCCCGTATATGGAACTGTTCTTCAAATTGATACTTGAGGCATCGTCAAAATATTTGGTCGGGCAGGTGATCTCGGCAATTTCGTAGCCCGCATACCAGATCTGGGCAAGCATCTGGTTGTCGAAAACGAAATTATCGGAATTGGCCATGAAATTAACCCTTTCCAGCACCTCGCGCGAGAAAGCCCTGTAACCCGTATGGTACTCCGATAATTTGGCATTCATCAGGAGGTTCTGAATAAAGGTCAGCCCCCGGTTGGCTAAATACTTGATCATGGGCATGCCCCCTGCCAGGGCTCCTTTGCCCAGAATTCGCGAACCAAGGACCACGTGATAAAGACCCGAGGCGATCAGGTGGGCCATGGCAGGAATCAGCTTTGGCGTATACTGATAATCGGGATGAAGCATGATCACAATATCCCCCCCGATCTGCAGGGCTTTGTTATAGCAGGATTTCTGGTTACCCCCGTAGCCCTTGTTGCGCGCGTGCTCAACAATATGGCGGATGCCCAGCCGCCGCGCCACTTCCAGCGTATCATCCTTGCTCAGGTCATCCACCAGGATCACCTCATCCACTACCGAAAAATCTATCTCATTGTAGGTCGCCTCCAGCGTCTTCCCTGCATTATAGGCCGGAAGCACCACCACAACCTTTTTGCCATTGATCATTGGCCCTTTTTTTTGACCATAAAAGTATAAAGAATTCGGATGGGGCGGCCATGCTAAGGCCTGGAAAATCTGGTTTGCTTTTTGAATAGTGGTATGTTTTCCTTTTGAAAGGTTTTTCAGAATTTCCAACCCATCGCTCATGATAATTGAAAAGGCATTTGAAGAAGCACCAATTTTTAAAAAGCATCAGAACATTTGTCTGTATTTATCGGGTCAAAAAACTGCTATAATAGAAAATTTTAAAGGCACTACATAGTGAAATAATCAGGATAAATTTCAACAAAAAGGGCATATTGTTGTTTATCATATAGCATGCTTGCAATAATATTCGCAAAATTCATTCTCAGGCAAAAAACGGTTACAGATTTTTTGATAACTCCTGAAAAGATTAAATTTGTATTTATTGCATTTTTTGGTTATTTCCTGAAGGCCAAAGACCTTGTGTAAAAATTATTTTCATTCAAAATATTCACCAAAATCAGATTTAATATGTCGAACTATCACGAACCCACCGAAGAGTTAACTCAGGAAGCGCGTAATTTTTCGCGTGCATTAAACAGCCTGAAAGAAGAAATTGAAGCCGTTGACTGGTACCATCAGCGTGTGGTCACTACCAACGATAAGGACTTGGCCGATATTATGGCCCACAACCGCGATGAAGAAATTGAACATGCCTGCATGACCCTCGAATGGCTGCGGCGCAATATGCCCGGCTGGGATGAGGAGTTGCGCAACTGGTTGTTCAAGGAAGGGGATATCATGGGCGCGCATGGCGATGACCACGAGCACGATGACCACGACCATGACGATGCCCCCAAAGCTGACGACGATTCATTAGGATTAGGAAAAATCAAAAAATAAAAAGGAGGAAAACAATGGATATTTTAAGAAAATCACTGGCGCCCATTTCGCAAAAAGCTTGGGACGAAATTAATGATACCGCGAAAGAAGTGCTCACGGCAGCGCTCTCTGCCCGCAAATTTGTAGATGTTGAAGGCCCCAAAGGCCTGGATTTTGCCGCCCTTTCCACCGGCCGCATCCAGGTACCTGCCAACCAAAAGGATGCTGTCAAATATGGCATTCACCAGGTTCTTCCCCTGGTAGAGGCTCGCATTCCCTTTGAGTTGAACGTTTGGGAACTGGACAATGTGGCGCGCGGTGCCGAAGACATTGACCTTGGCCCCATGGAAGAAGCCGCCCGTAAGATTGCACAATTTGAGGAAAAAGCCATTTACGATGGTTTTAAGCCCGGCAACATCACGGGGCTTAAAAACAGCTCAGATTACGATGCATTGACTTTCCCCGAAACTGCTGAGGAAATTATGGGTGTCATTACCCAGGCCCTGGCAAAATTCAACGCCAATGCCATCGAAGGCCCCTATACCCTGGTGCTCAACAGCGAAAAATGGCAAATGGTGAACAGCTTTATGCGCGGCTACCCCCTGCGCAAACAGATCGAAAATCTGCTGGGCGGTTCCATCATCCTGGCCCCTTTCATTAAGGATGCCTATTTGGTATCTGAAAGAGGAGGCGATTTCAAAATGGTGATCGGACAAGACCTCTCCATTGGTTACGAGTCGCATAACAATAAATCCGTTCAGCTTTACTTTACCGAATCGTTTACCTTCCAGGTGATCGATTCCGCAGCCATCATTGTGATCAAGTAAAGCGCTTTCAATCGGCTAAGCCTAAGAGGCCGTCGCAGAAACTGATCTGCCGACGGCCTCTCTTTTTATGCTTCTTTTTATGCAATAGCCATTTCTTCTTATTTTATTGATTTTCAGATCATAAAGTCCAATATGGGGCTTTTATGCCGCTTACCAGCTTATTATCTGAGTCGGAGTTAATACGGAGTTTATACGGTTTAAACCGTATAAACTCCGTATTAACTCCGTATTAACTATGGGCCAGATATGACTTTAAAAGGGGAGAAAACCCTTCAATAAGGGTATAATAATCCCGGTTTTCATATCATTGACAGGGGCGTTTCAGGAATTTTTGCTGACAGTGAATGATTGAAAGCTTATGGCTGACTTTCTTTGAAATAGTCTTCCATTACCTTCCTGAATTCGTTCATATCCATGTCGTACTGTGGGGTTTGCGAACGTTTTTCAGGGAAGTTTTCCATGTGCAGGGTTTGGGTGGGGAATGCAAAGCGGATGCCCAATTTTTCGGCCAGCCGGACGATTTCAATGAGGATTTCGTGACGGGCCTTTAGTTCTTCGGGCCAGGTGGGCACCGTAAAGAAGATGTAAAACATGATCTTCAGGGCGAAGTCGCCCATTTCGTTGAACTCGATGATGTAAAAGTCTTTACGGGTTTTGGGGCTGCGATCCACGATTTTGCGCAGTCCTTCAACAAATACTTCGATCAGGTCGGGTGGGGTATCGTAGGTTATGGCAATGTGCATATAAAAACGGCGGTACTGTCGCAGGCCGTGATTGTCGATGGTGGCATCGGCCAATTTGCCGTTGGGGACATAGGTCAGCGAGTTGCGGAAGGTTCGCACGCGGGTGGAACGAAACCCCACTTCCTCTACCGTACCGTCGATGTCGCCGCTGGTGATCCAGTGTCCTACAGAGAAGGGCTTGTCGAGAAAGATCATAAATGAGCCGAACAGGTTTTTGAGGGTGTCCTGGGCGGCCAGGGCCAGGGCCAGGCCCCCGATGGATATCCCTGCCAGCAAGGCGGTGATGTTCACGCCGATGCTCTGCAAGATGACGAGCCCGCCTATAATGATCACAAACACCCTGAGTACCTTCCTGATAAGAGGAACCACGTGGTTTTCAAGGTTAGAGTCGCTTTTTCCTGAAAGCCTTTCAAGGTAAAGCGAAAACACATCCACCAATCGGTATACCACAAAAGTGGCAAAGAAAGGCAGGATGGCTTTGAAAGCGAAAATGAAATATTTTGAGACCTCCACGGGAAGCTGCAATACCGGGAATACGATACCAATGAACACAAACACCATAAACAGGCTCAGGGGTTTGGCCACGGGCAGCAGATAGGGCCTTACCAGGCGGTCGTATCCCAGCTGGGAGGCACCGCGATAGAGCAGCCTGCTGAACACCCAGGTCAGCAGTTTATGCAGCAGAAAACTCAGGAGAATAATGATCAGGATGCCCAGGTACTGCCAGAAATACAAACCGATAAATTGCCTGGTGCCTGAGTGGGGCAGCACTTCGAGGAAGCGGTCGATGCCAAAGGGAAATACCTCGTTGTGTAATTTTTCGATTTCTTTGATGCTATGGAGGCTGTAGGTCCATTTCCCTTCCCTTTTGATCAGGTAAATGTCGGGAAACTGGGTAAGAGGAGCAAATACCATGTTCCCTGTGACTGTATCGGTATAGTGCGTGTTTTGGGGAATTTGCTCGGGGTCGATGAGGTAACCGCGCCCGTCGAGGATCTGCTTCAGCTTGATGGCAGCTTCGCGGGCCTGCTCTGGTTTCACGCCGGGATACATAAAAGCCCGGGCAGCAGAGTCGGGATAATAATTTTCGGCTTCCAGGAAATCGAGGTGGGTGCGAATGCTGTGGTAAGGACTACTCAGATTGACGCTGGCTTCCTGGTTTGCCTCAGGCAGAGAAGGCTCCTGCCCAAATCCATCAAGAAAAGGAAAAAAAATTAACCCAAGAAAAAACAGAATGAGACCAAACGCGGGAAAGGAGTTTTTAAAACGCATGCCATTGGATTTATCGAAACGAAACGCTGGGTTCGGATGAATGATTACAAAAGTACAGAAAGATGGGCAAAGGGCAAAACCACCCGGGCTTACTGACTATCCCACGCAATCATTTTTTCCGTCGCTTTTAACTAAAAATCCAAGAATGACCCGTTTAAGGTTTTAACAGGTAGCCATAGGATTTTCCGATCATGGGGAATCGGTTGTTGAGCATGATGAGGGTTGAATTGAGGACAATGCTGATCAGGACGGTCGAATAGGTGATGTTCTGAATCAATTCGCCTCCGGGCATTCCGGCCTGGGCTGGTAGGGAAGCCAGCACCGCCGAAGCAAGCCCTTTGGGTACCATCATCGACATAACGACCCGGTCATCGAGTGGGATAGAAGGTTTTACCGACATTTTCACAATAGGGATGCGGAAAGCGAAAAGCAGGAGGGTCAGGATGGTCCCTACGGCAATGGAGAAGAAATCGGTGAGCATGATGGAAACCCCAATGTAAACAAAGAAAAAAGTTTTGAGTAAAAAAACCACCTCAGCAAAAAACACGCGCTCAATTTCGTTCAGCGACTTTGGAATAATGCTTGTATAACGTTGCACCACGGGTTGTGGCACCATATCGGTATTTGCCAGGGTGATACCAAACATTAGGGCAGCAATGGCTCCGCTGAAGCCAAGCAATTCGGCAATGCCATAGATGATGAACACAAAAGCCGGGGTGGTGAATATGGAGTTTTGCAGGTTGCGCATATGGTCGATCAGGAAAGACCAGACGATGCCGCCCACCACGCCAATGACACTGGAGAACAGAAAACCTGCCATAATGCTTCCGAGCATCAATCCAAAATTCACCTGGCCCAACTTTAGGGCCTCAAAAAAGGTAAGACCCACGACCAGGCTAAGGACATTGCCGACAGCAGATTCAAGGATGAGGATGGTTTTGGATTCCTGGTTAATCTTTAATTGTGCCACCATGGGGATTACGATGGACGAGGCTGTTCCGCCAATAAAGGCGCCCAGCATAAACGACATGGCAGGATCAAAATCGAATACGACCAGTGAAACCAGCCCAACCAGTATGCTGCTGATAATAAAGTTAACGGTGGTGAGGCTGGCTGTACCTTTGATGACATTTCTCAAGACATCGAACCGCAGGTTGGTGCCTCCTTCAAAGAGGATAACCACCAGGGTGATATTGGTAAAGACACTCCCGATGCCTCCAAAAAACTGTGGGTCAACAAGTCCGGTAAAGGGCCCCAGCACCAATCCGATAATGATCAGCAAAAGGACATCAGGAATTTTCTGGCTGCGAAAAAATTCGGCAAAAAGATGGGCAAGAAAAACCAACACCCCGACAAAAACAATGATTAATGTGGTTTGAATGTCCATAGGGTGATTTTTTTCAGTCTAAGGTTTTTCCTGATTGTTCTTCTTTTGCCTGATTCTGTTTTTCATTCAAGTCAAACAAAATTAATAAATTTATCTCCATTGTTTTTAAGCCCCAAAGGTTTAAACTGACAATTAAAAGGACGAATGGAAATATAAACCGTTTAATTTATTTTATCTTTGAATAGAAGAAACCAATAATAAAACCAAAGTGGTAAAAGCAAAGAAGTTCGGTGCATTTGGCGGGGTATTTACCCCTTCCATATTGACTATTCTGGGTGTAATCATGTATTTACGTTTGCCCTGGATCATTGGACAGGCGGGTCTTTGGGCGACCCTGGGGATTATCCTGGTGGCTCATATCATTTCCTTAAGTACAGGATTGAGCGTAGCCTCGGTGGCCACCGATAAACAAGTGGAAACAGGGGGGAGTTATTACATTATTTCGCGCAGCCTCGGCCTTTCTATTGGGGGGACATTGGGTTTGGCCCTTTTTGTGGGACTTTCCTTTAGCGTAAGCCTTTATTTGATTGGTTTTGCTGAGACATTTCTTTCCTATTTTGGGTTTGAAGTTAGCCTTTTCACCATTCGTATTGCCGGGTCGATCATTTTGTTTTTAGTGGCCTTAGTTACCTTTATCAGTACTTCACTGGCGATCAAGACCCAGTACCTGATAATGACTGCCATGGTGCTTTCTTTGGTGTCTGTATTTTTTGGACGTCATGATTTTGTTCCCGCAGAACCCCTTTTTCAGGGTATGAGAGGTGCCCTTCCCTGGATCGCCTTGTTCGCCATTTATTTTCCTGCGGTGACCGGATTTGAGGCAGGGGTTTCCATGTCAGGTGACCTGAAAAATGCCCGAAAGGATATCCCATTAGGTACCATTTCTGCTATTTTGGTGGGTTTGGTAGTATATATTGGTTTGGCGTTTTTCTTTTCCCATACCGTTGAACGCGACTTGCTGGTCAATGATCCCAATGTCTTGTTTAACATTTCCTGGATTCCGCAACTGGTCATTGCAGGTATCCTTGGCGCCACGCTTTCTTCTGCTTTGGGGAGCATTCTCGGGGCACCAAGGATCCTTCAGGCAGTGGCTATCGATCGCATTATTCCCCGTTTCTTAGGCAAAGGTTATGGTCCGTCGAATGAGCCGCGGAATGCCCTGATGATTACATACGTAATTGCTCAGGCAGGGATCCTGATCGGGGAATTAAATGTGATAGCCCGCGTGGTTACCATTTTCTTTATCATCACGTATGGTTTCCTGAACATTACCTATGCAGTTGAAAGCTGGGCCAGCAGTGATTTTAGACCTTCATTCAAAATTCCCCGTTTTGTTAGTATCATTGGCGCCCTGGCATGTATTGTGGTGATGATTCAGCTGGATATTATCGCCCTGTTGGTAGCCTCAGTAGTTCTCATGGCCCTTTTCCTTTTTCTGAAGCGCAAAGAGTTGACCCTTCAGACGGGAGACACCTGGAACAGTGTATGGACCTCGGTGGTGAAAACCGGGCTGGAGAAACTCACGGCGAGCAGCCGCGAGTCGCGCAACTGGAGGCCCAATGTGATCCTGTTCAGCGGTGGCGAACTAAGCCGGCCCCACCTGATCGAAATGGGGAAATCGCTTGTGGGTAAACTGGGCATCTTTACCAACTTTGAGCTGGTGGAAGACCCTAATTCGGATGCTATTTTCCGTGAGCATGATAAAAATACCTTTAACGCCCCGGTTTTACGCAAGGAAGGGGTTTTTACCCGTCGTCATCATTGCCGGGATTTTTATGAAGGGATCGATTTGATTTCCAGGGTATATGGTTTTTCAGGTTTTGAGCCCAACACCATATTCATGGGCTGGGGCCGGAAAACCCGGGACCCCCAAAAATTTGCGCAACTGCTGGAAAACTTCAAAAAACAGGATTACAACACGGTATTTCTGAATTATAATTCTGATGCAGGCTTTGGGAATTATAAACAAATTGATTTCTGGTGGACCGGAAGCGGGCGTAACCTTTCGCTGGCTCTTACATTACTTCGGTTCATTACTTCCAGCAAGGAATGGATGAACGCTAGTCTTCGTATTCTGGTAATCAACCAGGACAGTTCGAAGACTGAAAGCCTTTACCACCTGGTTCAGCAGTTGCTGGATCAGAGCCGCTTGCAGGCCTCGGTAAAAGTGATCAATAACGGGGTTGAACAACTGCCTGAAAATGAAATCATCCTGTCCGAATCTACTGCCACCGACCTCACAATCCTGGAATTGCCCGAACCCAGCAAGAAAGGAGTCTCAATCAATGAAAAAACCAATGATTTGGTGAAAGACCTAAAAACCTGCCTTTTGGTTCGGGCCTCCACCTTTTTTGATGAGATTAACCTTAGTCCTGGCAGAACCATTAAGGAGAAAGATCCTGAAACCATGGAAAAACACACTCCTAATGTATTGGCCAAACTGACTTCTCCTTCAAGGCATATTGTGGCCAAAGAAGTTTTCAACTTAGGAGAGACCCTTGAGGACATGACCTCGCGATATTACTCAGAAGCTTATGAAGCGGTTTCAGGCGATGTATTTTCCTTTTATTCTGATTTGGGCAACTATGTGGGGAAAATAATTGAACAGTTGAGAAAGGTAATCAAGACTGTTGAACCCACTGCACAGCCCAAGGCATTTCTGCGTATCCTGAACGATTTCTCTTTCCAGGCCAGGAAACGCATCGATTTTTTGAAAGGCATCATTGTCCATACCCAGGAACAGCACCTTGAAACGGCCAATAAGGTATACGTAAGAGACAGTAAACTAATGCTGGAGTCGCTGCCAGAGTATCTGCGCATCCAATTAAAAAAGGAAGATTTTGAGACCGTAAGCCGCGACAAGTTTTGGACCAGTACGTATAAATCATTCCAGCGTTTCCGGGTCAAGCTAAGGGGAAAGCAAATCACGAAAAAAATCAGGGTATCGGAAGTGGCCCGTTATTTTCTTTACCTGCGGCGAATGGAAGTAGCTGGCGAGCTGATGAATGATTATGCCATTGATGCATTTGGCGACGTTGTTGCACTGCGTAAGATCTTTACCAGCCTGCACGAGGTCATTGAAATGACCCGGATTGAAGCTGGCGACAAGGACAAAGCCCTTGAAAAGCTTAACCTTGAGAAGGACAGAATAAAAGCCCAGCTGTCTTTGCTGGAGTCGGAAGCCCGCGCTTTCCGTATTGAAGCAGGCAACAAATTGTTTGATAGTCTGCTTGACGACCTTCAGCAGTTCAGCAATTACCTGGACAATGCTGGCACGAATCCGCGCATGAAGAAATTCCTCAAGGCCCTGATTGAAAAAAAACAGGAGCAGGAGGTCACTTTCCTGGAATTGCCAGCCCTTTGGGAGAAAAGCATGAACCTGTTCATCAATAAGGGTGTCCTCGACTTCATGTTCCTTTCATTGCGCAGCCGCATCCACTCGAAGATCAGGAAGTATAACCTGGACTTCAGCCAGCTTATCGAAACCAATATGCTCAGGCCGCTGAAAGCCTACCAGGCTGATTTGCTTCAGGCTCTTGAAGCAAGCGAAAAAGGAGAACCCGTTGAAAAACAATTGGATCACAGTCTCTTGAATACGCCCCAAGTGCTTAAGTTATATGCCGGATTCTTCGAGGAAGTCAAGGAGCTTCTGGGGGAGATGCCGGAAGAAATTGAAATCAGTGGGCAGAATTTTACCGATGCAATTGAAAAAGGGGCTTTACCCGAACCTGATCCCGTGGTGGTAAAAGTCAGGAAGTTATCCGGGTTTTATCTTAGCAGCCTGCTAATTGACAAGGTTAAGGGGCAGGGTCAGGATACGGAATACCAGTTTCAGTTAAGCGTTAACCGGATCAAGGATCTGCTGCGCCTGATTAATTTCAGTTTGCAAATGGACGTTGAGCAGACGGAAGGGGAAGAAAAAGAAAGTTACCCTGATGAAACGGCAAAACTGCTAAAGGACTTTTCAAGCAGACTTAAAGAGGAAGAAAACAAGGTCAGGACATTCCTGAGTGGGTTTTTCAAGACTTTTGAGGAAGGTCTGCGTCAATCTTTTGAGCCTTTGTCATCTGCTGTGATCAACCAGACCAATATAGATCTGAAGAAGAAAATGCGTGAGAAGGGGAATGGCCGATTCTCAAGGTGGGTCAACCATCAGGCAGAACAGTTCAGGGAATTCGGTCAGAAAAACCTGGTGAACCTCCTCTATAGCAAAAGCGAAGGGATAGTCTGGGCTAATCGTTTTGAGAAAAGCCAGACAGGAAAACTGGCTAACCGCGACTTGCTCTCATTTGTTGAGGCTGTTACCCCGCGTGCTCAAATTATGAAGGAGCTACCCTATTATTATGCCACGCTTTTCTCGGGTTTGTCAGGCACCAGCGATGACTTCTGGGTAGGCATGAATGAGCAGATTGCCGAGGGTACCCAAGCCATTGCACGCTTCAAGGTGGGGATTCCCGGAATATTGGTTATTACCGGCGAGCGCAGTTCTGGCAAGTCAAGTCTTTCAAAATACCTGGCCAGAAAACATTTTGCCCAGGAGCATATCCACAGTATCCGGGCTCCGAAATCCTGCGAGGCTGATCTGGGAGCCTTCAAGGAAGCTATTGCCCAAACCTTACATGTGCAGCCCGATAAGCTTGTGGATGTAATGAGCGCCCTGCCGGCAGGGAAAGTCTTTATCATACACGATCTTGAGCTTTGGTGGGAAAGAAAACCGGGGGGGTTGCAGGTGATTGAATGGATCAAGGAGATCATTGACTTGTATGGAAGAAAATTCTTGTTTATTATAAATATCAATGAGCATTCGCTCAAGATCGTTGATAAGTCAACGGGAATATTGAACTATTCACTGGCTGCGGTGGTATGTAAGCCCTTCGATGCCCGTGAACTTCAGGACATTATCCTGCTCAGGCACCATGCTGGCGGGCTAAAGTTTGTGTATAACAAGAAAGAAGAGAGTAAAATGACTGCCTGGGATTATGCCAGGATGTTTAACCGTTATTTTGACCAGTCATTTGGTAATCCGGGGCTGCAGATTTCTCTTTGGCTGAGTTCCATCAAAAAGATTACGGCAAGAACCATTTATATGGAACCTATCCAGGTGCCTCCGGATAGTGTTTTTGAAATGCTTACCCAGGAGCAGTTGTTTTATATCTTGCAGTTTATCATGCATCGGCGTTTTTCAGTGAGCAGCCTTGCCTTGAGCCTGCAGATTTCTGAGTCAATCGTTAAAGATCAGGTGAATGATCTGCTTCGCGCCGCATTGATTATTGAGAAATTTGAAGGGGTATATGCCATTAATCCGGCCCTTGATATTTACCTGGTGGAACAATTAAAAAAGAAAAACCTGTTATGAATCTGCTGTATATTGTAATTCTGGGTTTTGCGCTGTTTTTTGCCCTGCAGCTGATTAATCGCCTGGCCCTGCTCATTCCAGGAGAGAGTCGTTGGCGGAGCCTTTTGCTCCGTTCTTTGCCCCTCGTGGAATTTGTGGTATGGCTTGCCTTTGCATTTTGGGCCGCTCGTATTGTTTTTTCTGGATTGCCTTATCGAGGCGTGGTGGAAAGCGCAATGGCCCTGGTGCTGGTACTGGCCATGGGCTGGTATGTCCTCAGGGATTTTCTCAGTGGTATTTTACTTAAAACTGAAAGTGAGTTTAAAAAGGGGCAAATTATTAAGTCACCGATGGTTTCGGGCAAAGTGTTCAGGGTAGGTTACCGAACCCTACATCTTGAAACCGAAAAAGGGGAGAAGGTGCGTGTTCCCTTTTCGAAGCTTGGTGACGCCATTATTTCCAGCCCACCTGAGAAAGGCCATGGCCATAGCCAGATGCTGAAGCTTTGCCTGAAGCAGGGGCAGGATAGACCGGGTTTGACGGAAGAAGTGAAACAGGAGCTTTTTAACATGCCCTGGATCATTCTGGAAAATGAGCCCCTGATAAACCTTGTTAAAGACGCCAACAATCAGCCTTGCCTTGAAATAAAATTTTCGGCAATCAATGAAGAACATGCCCTTCTGATTGAGCAGAAGCTCAAGGCATTTCTTGAAAAAAAAGAGGAATAGGGAAGATTACCTGTTGTAGTCCTTTTGGTTGACCATTTTCCCTCTATCAAACTGCATGGTACGTATCACCTTTCCTTCCGGGTCCCAGTAGGTCCAGTTTCCGTGACGCTGGCCTTCTACAAAATAGCCTTCCTGTTCTTTGCTGCCGTCGGGGTAAAAGGTGGTGAAGTGGCCATGGGCTTTGCTCGCACTGTATTCCTGCTCGCGGTATTTGGTGCCGCTGCCATCATAGTAAACCCATAACCCTGAGCGCTCACCCTGGGTAAACTGGCCTTCTTCAAGCATGTTGCCATTATCTTGCCAGCGAATCCAGATGCCATGGTTGAGGCCATTTTCGTAATTTGCTGACTGGCGGGCCTTACCGTTTTCGTACCAATGGCTTGACAAGCCGTGGCGTTCGCCATTCACATACCGGACCTCATAACGTTTTGTCCCGTTTGCAAACCAGCCCTCCCAGAGCTCATCCATTTTTCCCCGGGTGAAGGTGCCACGATCCTGCATCTGGCCATTATCATACCAACTGGTCCATGTTCCGTATTCCTGGTCATTCACAAAAGGACCCTGGTGGCTTATTTCTCCCCCGGGATACCAGGTGGTCCATTCGCCGTGCCGCTGGCCGTCAACCATTGGACCCTGGCGCAGTTTCTCACCAGTAGTGTATAAAAAGGTCCAGACACCATTTTCTTTGCCATTCACAAAATCTCCTTCAGAGGAAGTGTTCCCGTTCTGAAAATAATAGGTCCAGGTACTATCCTGCACATCCATAACTGACTTCCCTGCCGATTCAAGTTGCCCGTCTTCATAATACCACATTGAGAATCCATTAAGCAGGCCTTCCTTAAAATTGCCTTCAAATTCAGGATTGCCGTTTTCATAATATAAGCGTGAGGCACCTTCTTTTTTACCTTCCTTAAATACACTTTTTTCGCGAAGTGTGCCCGATGTATAATAGTATGACCATTCACCATCGAGTTGTCCTGCTTTCACTGGCCCGGTCATTTCGACCGTTCCATCGGGATACCACCAGGTTGTGATGCCATTGTCCATGGCGACTTCGGCGTTTTTATTGCCCTCCGCATACCAGAATAACCATTCTCCGGTTTGTTTTCCGTCGCGGTATTGTCCCTGTGCCCAGATCTTTTCGCTCAGGTGATAATAGGTCCACAAGCCGGTTTTCTCCAGCTTGTCTGTCAAAGCGCCTTGTCCTGCAATATCGCCGTTGGGGAAGAATTCGCGATAGTATAAACTGTCATAATCTATTTGTGCTGCCTTTTGTTGCTGCTCGTCAAAAAAGATCCAAAGGCCTGTGCGTTCTTCACCAGCATAATGGCCGCTTTCAAGCAGGATTCCTTCCTCATTAAAGTAATTCCACAAGCCTTGTTTAATTCCGTCAAGGGTGGTTCCTTTGCCAATCAGTGAGGGATCATGCTTTTTGATCTCGGGAAGGTCCTGGGCCTGCATAATGAGGCTGGTGAATAAAAAGATGCAAAAAGTCAACAGGCTTTTCTTAAGAAAAAAAGAAAACGGGTTTTTCATCATGGGGTTTAATCTTTGGTTTCTGCCTTTTTTCAACAAATCGCAGACGAAATATTTATCAGGGCGAGAAAAAAGATCAGCTTTTTCGCTGGATGGTAAAGTCAATGAGCTGCCTGAGGGATTCCCTTGCGGGTGTATCGGGCATATGCTCAAGCATCTCAAGAGCCTCGTTCCGGTATTGGGTCATCTTTTCCACGGCATAATCAATACCACCGCCCTCCAACACCTCCTGCATGAGCCAATCTACCTTTTCCCGGTTGTTATTATGATTCTTGACAATGTTGATGATCTTCCGTTTTTGCAAATTACTTGATTTATTGAGAATGTAAATCAGTGGCAGGGTCATTTTCCGTTCCTTGATATCCACTCCAGAGGGTTTTCCCTTGTCGGCACTGAGATCAAAGTCAAGGATGTCGTCTTTGATCTGGAAGGCGATGCCAATTTTCTCGCCAATCTGCCGCATCTTTTCAATGTCTTCTGGGTCTGCTCCTGTTGCTGCCGTGCCACTCGCGAGACAGGATGCGATCAGGGAGGCTGTTTTTTTGCGGATGATCTCAAAATATACCGACTCCTCGATGTCAAGGGTTCGGGCTTTTTCGATCTGCAGCAACTCGCCTTCACTCATTTCCCTTACAGAATTGGAAACGATTTTGAGCAGGTCGAAATCATCATGGTCAAGGGCCAAAAGTAAGCCTCGCGAGAGGAGAAAGTCACCAACCAAAACGGAGATTTTGTTTTTCCACAGGGCATTGAGCGAAAAGAAACCTCGGCGTTCGTTGCTATCGTCCACCACATCATCGTGAATAAGCGTTGCGGTGTGAAGCATTTCAATGAGGGTAGCAGCCCGGAGGGTTCTGTCGTTTATTTCAGAAAAAAGCCCTGCAGAGAAAAATACAAAAAGCGGCCGCATCTGCTTACCCTTGCGTTTTACGATGTAACGCATGATGATGTTTAGCAGTGGAATATTGCTTTTGATGGATTCCCTGAAAAGAGCCTCAAAAGCTTTCAGGTGTTCCTCAACAGGCGCTTTGATTTCATTCAGGGTCATAATCCGGAACCTCGGTTTGCGCGATATAAAATTATATTAAACACAACAAATAATGTTGCATAAAGTTCGCTTAATTATGAAAGCGGACGGATGTCAGTACGGCGTGCCACCACCTGTGCAATCTCATCAATGGCAATACGGTCCTGTTTCATGCTATCGCGTTCACGGATGGTCACGGTATTGTCTTGCAGAGTCTGATGGTCAACGGTGATGCAATAGGGGGTTCCAATGGCGTCCTGCCTGCGGTAACGGCGCCCGATGGCATCCTTTTCATCGTACTGGCACATATAATCATATTTCAACCTGTCGAAGATCTCGCGTGCCTTTTCAGGCATGCCATCCTTTTTCACCAGGGGCAATACGGCCACCTTGATGGGAGCCAGTACCGGAGGAATGCTTAGCACCACACGCTCAGAACCATCCTCAAGTTTCTCTTCACGGTAGGCATACGAAAGCACGGCAAGGAAGGTGCGGTCGAGCCCTATGGAAGTTTCAACGACATAAGGCACATAGCTCTCATTCGTTTCCGGGTCAAAATACTGAAGTTTCTTGCCGCTGTATTGCTGATGGGCACCCAGATCATAGTCGGTGCGCGAGTGAATGTCTTCCAGTTCCTTAAACCCGAACGGGAACTCAAATTCAATGTCTGCAGCCGCATTGGCATAATGGGCAAGCTTTTCATGATCGTGGAAACGATATTTTTCTGAAGGGATGCCCAGTGCCAGGTGCCAGCGTAGCCGTTCCTGTTTCCAGTAATCATACCATTCCCTTTCCTGCCCGGGTTTCACAAAAAACTGCATCTCCATCTGTTCAAATTCCCGCATACGGAAAATGAACTGTCGGGCCACGATTTCATTGCGGAAAGCCTTGCCGATTTGGGCAATGCCAAAGGGAAGTTTCATCCGGCCGGTTTTCTGCACGTTGAGGTAGTTTACAAAGATCCCCTGGGCGGTTTCAGGACGCAGGAATATCTGGTTGGTATCCTCGCTGACAGAGCCCATTTGGGTGCTGAACATCAGGTTAAACTGTCTGACATCGGTCCAATTGCGTGATCCAGAGATGGGGCAAACGATGCCTAATTCCTCAATAAGGGCTTTGACGTCGCCCAGGCGGTTTTCTTCCAGTGCAGATACAAAGCGGCGATTTATGGTTTCTATCTTTTCCTGGTTCTCCTGTACCCGCGGGTTGGTCTTCCGGAACATCGCCTCGTCAAAACTGTCACCAAAACGCTTGGCGGCCTTATCTACCTCTTTTTCGATCTTCTGGTTAAGTTTTTCAAGATAATCCTCAATGAGGACGTCAGCGCGGTAGCGTTTTTTCGAGTCCTTGTTGTCAATGAGAGGATCATTGAAAGCATCTACGTGCCCCGAAGCTTTCCATACCGTTGGGTGCATAAAGATAGCCGCGTCAATGCCAACAATGTTTTCATGGTACTGTACCATGGAACGCCACCAGTAATCCTTGATATTATTTTTCAGGATAGCACCGTTCTGGCCGTAATCGTATACGGCACTCAACCCGTCATAAATCTCACTGGAGGGAAAGATAAACCCGTATTCCTTACAATGCGAAATGATCTTCTTGAAAGTTTCTTCTCCTTTGGTCATGCAGATTCAAGTCTTTATTGGGCAGTTTTGCCCAGGTGATTCATTATGATTTTAATGCTTTTGGGAACGATGTTGAACTCGAAAGGAGAATTCCCCAGGAATTCCCCGTCTGTTTCCAGTGGGATGGGCACATCAGATTCAATGCGAATGTTTTTTCCGGTCAGCAAAACGACTTGTTTTACCTTACGAATTTTTCCGTCGTAGAGCCTGCGGATATTTGCGAGGATCGACAAAACAGATATGTGTTTTATGATGGTCAAGTCGAGCAGGCCATCATTGGGCAAGGCATCCGGTGCCTGCATCATTCCGCCCCCGTTGTATTGGCCAATACCAACGCCAATGCTAAAGACCCTGGCCTTGATCTCGCGCCCGTCAATGTTAATCCGGATATTTGATGAGTTGTAAGAGAACATGGAACTCACCAGATTAACCAGGAAAAGCATAGGCAAGATGCTTCCCCTTTCCTTATCGGCATTGGTTTTTTTGGCAACCAGTCCATCAAATCCAAGGCCGGCCATATTGGCAAAATAACGTTTGGCTGTTCCGTTTCCGGTTGAATACTGAACGATTCCGGCATCCTGCTCCAGGGTGTTTTCCCTTTTTATGATCTCGATGGCTTGCTGGTAATCGAGTGGAATGTTATAGGTTCGCACCCAGTCATTGCCGGTGCCTATAGAAATCATTCCCAGGGTGATCGCCGTGGTTGGTACTTCCTGTTGGGAAAAGATTCCGTTGACCACCTCATTCATGGTCCCGTCGCCACCCACAACAATGATTTTCCGGTATCCCGTTACAATGTTTTGGATGACCAGCTCAATGGCGTGAAGCTTCCTTTCGGTAAAGACCGGATGATAGTCAAACCCATTTTCATCCAGGAGCTGACTGATTTTTCCCCAGTCCTTTTTCCCCCTACCTATGCCGGCATTGGGATTGACCACTACCAGCCATTCTTTTAATTGTGAATTAATCATATGAGGCTTTTTGTGTTATAGCCAAACAGGATGACCTCCGTTTTTTGCAGAGTGCAAAAATACGAAAATTAGGTCAACCTCAGTCTATTGCGAAAAATCCAAAAGAAAGAATCCTTATACCCTATTGGATGAACCTTTTTTCAAGCAGTTTAAAGGCAATCTGGATTGCATTTGTGGCGGCTCCTTTGCGTAGATTATCAGCTACGACCCAGAGATCCAGCCCATAGGGAATAGTAGTGTCCCGCCTCAGACGTCCCACAAACACTTCATTCTTTTCTTGAGCAGTAAGCGGCATGGGATAAAGGTTGCTGGCGGGATCATCCTTTACAACAATACCCGGCATGTCTTCCAGCAGTTTACGAACCTCACCCAGATCAAAATCTCTTTCAAACTCGACATTAATTGCTTCTGAATGCCCTCCAACAACCGGAATACGGACTACGGTGGCCGTTACCTTTAACTCAGGGGCATCCAGGATCTTCCGGGTTTCATTCAGTAGTTTCAGCTCTTCGGTGGTGTAGCCATTGTCAGAAAAATCTCCTCCATGAGGGAAGCAGTTCAGATCAATGGGGTGGGGATAAGCTTTTTCACCTTCAATACCTGCACGCTCATCTTCCATTTGCTTCACCGCTTTCATTCCGGTACCCGTCACCGACTGGTAGGTTGACACCACCAGCCGCCTGATGCCGTAGGCCTTATGCAGGGGAGCCAGTGCAAGGACCATTTGAATGGTGCTGCAGTTGGGATTGGCAATGATGAGCGTATCTTTCTTCAGGGCGTGGGCATTCACCTCCGGGACCACAAGGGGAACGTGCTCGTCCATTCGCCAGGCTGAAGAGTTGTCAACCACGTATGTGCCATTGGCAGCGAACTTTTCGGCCCATTGTTTCGATACTGAGCCTCCTGCAGAGAAGATGGCCAGGGCTGGTCGGGCATCCACAGCATTCTGAAGGCTGACGATGGTATGCTCCTTTCCCCTGAATGTCACCGTTTTTCCTACTGACCGTTCGGAGGCGGCCGGGATAAATTCCGTACAGGGGAAATTCATTTCTTCCAGCACCTTTATCATGACAGTGCCCACAAGGCCGGTGGCTCCTACCAGTGCAATCTTCATAAGACTCAGTGTTTTAGGGTTCGTTTTTTTGGGAGTGCACAAAAACAAATTCCTGCAAAATTACTATATTTAATGCCCAGAAAAAAGATTAATGATGATCAGGCGGGAAATCCTCTTGCTGGTACTTTTTCTTCCTGTGGTGGTTAAAGCCCAGCTTTCTGACGACTTCAGTGATGGGAACTTTACCTCCAACCCTGAATGGGTAGGCGATAGTAACGTTTTTGCTGTACAGGAAGGGTTACTTCGCCTTACCGACCAGGAGGCCGGACAGGCTTGTCTTGCCACCGCCAGCACCCTTGCCCTTGAGGTTCAGTGGGAGTTTTGGGTCAGGCTTGCCTTTACGCCTACCGACAATAACCATCCCAAAATTTATCTCGCCAGCGATGCTCCCGATTTGAAAGGACCGCTGCACGGATATTTTATCCAGATTGGCAAAAATGGGGGCGAAAACAAAAAACTTTTCCTGGTTCGTCAGGATGGAGAGGAAACCCTTGAAATCCTGGCTGGAACACAGAACCTGGCCGCTTTAACCAATAATATAATTCGGATTCGTGTCACCCGTAACAATCAGGGTTTGTGGGAGGTGGCTGCCGATGCCACAGGAGGCCAACTCTTCGTGCAACAGGGAAGTGCTGTCGATATGACCTATAACACCTCGGGATGGTTTGGACTGGTTTGCAATTACACCGTTTCCAATTGCAATCGCTTTTATTTTGACGATTTTATTGTGCAGGAACTGGTCCCTGATGTTGAGCCACCAGCCGTGACACTTTTAGAATTAGCATCGGCCAATCAGCTTATACTGCATTTCAGCGAACCGGTGGAGCCTATTTCTGCTGAAACTACCGGAAACTATCAGGTTAGCCAGGGAGTCGGAGCCCCTATGATCGCCAGCCGCGACCCCCAGCAACCCAATCTTGTTAGCCTGGTCTTTGCGCAGAACTTCCAGGAGAACATCCAATATGCCCTCCAGATTAGCCTTGTTGAAGATCTTGCCGGAAATGCAATGGAAACCACTTTCCTTCCTTTCGTTTTTTACGTGCCCCAGCGTTTCGATGTGGTTTTTAATGAATTGCTGGTTGACCCCACGCCCCAGGTTGGCCTGCCTCCTCACGAATACATTGAATTATTCAACACTTCCGGTTTTAACGTCAATCTCAATGGATGGATTCTGCAGCATGGCGATAGCAGGCGAACGCTTCCATTCATATTTATTGAGTCTGGGGGGTATCTTTTACTCGCCTGTGAAGATGCCTTTCCTTCGCTCCAATCTTTTGGACCTGTCGCCAGCGTTCCTGGCTTGCCGGCCAATGCCCTGACCAACGCGGGTAACAGCCTGCTATTATTCGATCCTGAAGAACGCCTGGTGGCTTTTGTAAACTACAGCGAAGGCTGGTATGGTCAGCCAGCAAAAAGCCAGGGTGGCTGGTCTATCGAAAAAATTGACCCCCTGAATTTTTGTGAGGGTCCAAACAACTGGACCGCTTCCAACGATCCTCTGGGAGGTACCCCGGCTGGTCCAAATACTGTTTTGGCCCCCAATCCTGATGTTACACCTCCCGTATTACTAAGAACAGGATACCTTGCAGAAGACTCCATTAAATTGTATTTCAGTGAATCCATGGATGAAGCCGGGCTTTTGTCCCTGTCACAATCGGGTGATTTCGGAGCGGGGAATGTGTTGTCAGTGTGCCCCCAGCTGCCCGATTTTTCCTCAGCATTGCTTGTTTTGGAAAGCCCACTGATCCCGGGCAATATTTATGAAATTGACTTGCCTGCTTTCCTTACCGACTGCGCTGGAAACCCATTGGAAGGAAAAACAGCAAAAGTGGCTGTTCCTAAACAGGCGCAAGCCTTTGACGTCGTGATCAACGAGGTGTTGTTCAATCCACCAGAAGGAGGCAGCCGATTTATTGAGCTGTATAATCGCTCAGAAAAAGTCATTGACCTCAAAGACCTGATCCTTGCCTCGAAGGACACGATACAGGGTTTTTTGACCCATCTGTGCCCCATCAACCCGGAAAGCAGCCTGTTGTTCCCGGGCGACTTCACTGTGCTGACCACTGACCCGGAAGCCGTAAGAAAGACGTTTATGACCAACCGCCCCAACGCCTTTATTAAACTGGCAGCCCTTCCTTCCATGACCAACACCGGCGGAGTGTTGGCCCTGGCAAGGACAAATCTTGAAGAAATCGACCTGCTTACCTGTCACGAAGACATGCATTTTGCCTTACTTACCACCTTGAAAGGGGTAGCCCTCGAAAGGGTCAACTATCATCAGCCTACTCAGGACCGTTCCAACTGGCACTCGGCAGCCCAAAGTGTTGGCTTTGGAACTCCCGGCTATCAGAATTCACAATACCATGCCACTCTGGAACCCGTTGAAGGGGAGGTCGTAGTAAGCCCAGAGATCTTTTCTCCGGATAACGATGGCCACGAGGATTTGTTAGGCATCCATTACCGTTTTGAGAAACCGGGTTATGTGGCAAGCCTTCTGGTGTTCGACAGCCGCGGCCGCCTGATTCGACGCCTTGTGCAGGCCGAATTGCTTGCCGCTGAAGGCATCTTTACCTGGGACGGTACCACCGATAAACACCTAAAGGCTCCCATTGGCATGTATCTTATTCATCTGGAGATCATGGACCTGGAGGGGAATGTAAAGAGGATTCGAAGGACGGCTGTTTTGGGAGGGAAGTTGTAAGCTGGAGTATATAGTTTCTTTAGGATCTTGCCAGTCCGCAATATTCTGCTTAATTATATTTTTTCATTTCCCCTTTGTTATTGTGCCAGAGCAATGGTGGCCAGGTATATCTTTACGCCCCGGGCTTCCTGAAGTTTCTGGCAACAGGCTTCCAGAGTTGAGCCTGTAGTAACCACGTCGTCCACCAGTAAAACGTGTTTATTTTCAAAAACCGACAAATCAGGAATATGAAAGACTGACTCCACATTCTCCCAGCGCCTGAATCGGGTCTTGCGGGTTTGGGAAGCCGTGGGAACGATGCGCAGGAGGCGGTTTTCAACCAATGGGATCTCCAGGCTCTCGGCTAGGCCCAGTCCAAAAAGTACGCTTTGGTTGTAGCCTCTCCGGCGTTCTTTTCGTGGGTGCAGTGGCACTGGCACCACCATATCCAACTCTTGGTAATGCGGTGAACGTTTCAGTTCCTGCCCATGCAGGCGGCCAAGATAAGGGCCTATCTCACGATAGCCCTGGTATTTAAACCGGTGAATCAAGTGTTGTACCTTGCTGCCTTTGCTGAAATAAAACAAGGGGGCACCAGTTTCAATCGGAACCCTTCCCCAGAATAGTTGCGTCATGAGGTTTTCCTTTTCCTTTGCCAAATGAGCAAATGGCAGCTGTGCCTGGCAAGCGGTGCAAAGTAAACTTCCCTTAGCTACCAGGCTCTCGCTGCATGCCGGGCAGATGCGCGGAAAAAACAAACTGAAAAATTCCTTTAGATAAATACCCGCTTTCATGCTTGTTGCCGTATTTCTCCCTAAAAATAGTTAAATTTGCAAAAACTTAAGGCTCAGGCAAAAACATAATAAAAACCGCTATTTTGTCAAGTGGTCATTTTGGTTCAATCAAATTTGACTTTTTTTCAACAAAAATCAAAATTAAATAATCGCTCGTATATAATAACTTGCCAAAACCGCTTTATATTCGCAATTCGGTTAAGCCTTTTTGCGTTTTAGACCCGGAAATAATCAACCAGACAAAATAACCAACGAAAGAATAAACTAAAAAACAAGCTGACATGGAAAACCAAAGCCAACCTGGTTCGGACAAAAGAAATGAAAAAATCTACAAAGGAACCATTGTTGTTCTTTTGCTGATTATTGGCGTACTGGCCGTTATGCTTTTTACCAGCCGACAGTCTTTCAAGGTAGAAAGGGAAGCCGCCACTGTGGTCAACACGGAACTACAGGAAGAACTCGATTCGCTGATGGCAGAATACAATTTGGTTAAACTGGAATACGACAGCGTCCTGGTGGACAAGGACAGCATCATCATGGCCAATGCCGAAGAGATTCAAAAGCTTATTTCATCACAGGCTGATTACTACCGTATTCGCCGCCAACTGAACCTGCTGCAGGAGGTCACCCAGAATTATGTTCGCGATATTGATAGCCTGGTGACCCTCAACCAAGTGCTGAAGGATGAAAACATTGCCTTCCAGGAAGAAATACAACGGGCAACTATCCGTACCACCGAACTGGAACAGGATAAGGATGAACTTACATCCAAGGTTGAGGTTGCTTCTGCACTGCGCGCCTACCAAATCAGTGCCGAAGCCATTCGCATCCGGAGTCGTGGCCGGGAGGAAGCTACCGACCGGGCCAGCCGCGCCGAACAGATCAAAGTTTGCTTTACTCTCCCCGATAACCCCGTTGCACGTACCGGGGAACATAATGTCTATCTGCGAATTGCAAAACCCGATGGATCTATTCTGCGCGTTAGCGACGACGAAGCTTATTCATTTGTAATAGAGGGTGATACGCTTCAGTATTCTTCCAAAACGGTAGTCGACTACCAGAACCAGGTTACCGATGCCTGCCTTTACTGGCAGCGAATAGAAGAATTTGAACCCGGACTTTATCTCATCTCTCTGTTTACCGATGATTTTCGTCTCGGCGAAGCAGCCATTACCCTGAAGTAGGTTTTAGGCCCTTTTTTGCTATTTTTTCTGCCTTTTTTGTAGTTTGGTTTGCTCAATTCCTTACTTTTGAGTAATCAAAACAAAATCTATATGGGTAAACAGAGACTATCTGACACTTCCCAGCGAAAAGGGTTTTCTCGTACTTCCAGTTCTGCAAACATAGCGCCTATAGTCTTTCTTTCGGTCATCGCCCTGGTGTTGGCCATTTCTGTCGCTTTGGTGTTGCGCCAGTTTTTTGAGGCCCGCGAACTGGCTGTTGCAACCGCTGTGGAGCGCAATGAATGCCAGGCTCGTGCCGATAGCCTGATGGTAAAACTCAATGAACTGGATGCCGCCTTCCAAAGTCTTAGCCGAGAGCATTCCGAAATGGAAAACCTGGCCAACCAGCAACGAATCGAAATCAACCGCCTTAAAGGTCAGATTCTTCAGCTTGCTGGTAATCAGACTATCGCCGAAGTCAAAGCCCATGTGGAAGAACTGGAAACGCAACTTGCCGAGTACCAGGAAAAAGCACAGATCCTTTCGGAAGAAAACACCCAGCTCTCCAGTGAAAATCAACGGGTGAAAAATACTCTTGCCCTCACCGAAGAACAGATCATTGAACTGGAGTTGAAGAACCAAAGCCTTACCAACCAGATTGAAAGTGCCAGCGGGTTGCAAATCATGAATATTGAAGTGATTACCACCCGCTCTGCCCGAAGGGGTGAACGCGAAACCTCGCGTGCCGGCCGCGTGGAAAAGATACAGACTTGCTTCACCATCCTCGAGAACATTCTTTCCGCACCTGGTAACCGAACCTTCTATATCCGGATAACCGGTCCCGGAGGTGAACTGCTTTCCAATGGCCAGGCCGAAACCTTTCAGTTGATCGAAAGCCAGGTGCCTTATACCGTTTCCAAGGTATTTGATTATCAGAACCAGCAACTGGTGGCCTGCATGAATTTCCTCCCCCAGGCCGACCTGGAAAAGGGAATCTACCGCGTGACCATTTATGGCGAAAAGCGCGAATTGGGAACACAGTTGTTTGAATTGAATTAGAATATCTTTCCTTTAGAAAAAAACCGGCCTGGGCCGGTTTTTTTGTTTAAGTCAGGTCCAACCTTGACCAAATCCTTTTTGCAAAATGATTACTTTTGCATTTGGCTCCAATGAAGGGACACCCGATCCGGTTAAATCCCCTCTTGGCGCGCGCACCGGTTCCTGTTGTTTACGAAGATTAAATTGAAAAAGATCTGGAATGAAAATTTCCTATAACTGGCTGAAAGACTATGCTGATTTCCGGGAGAGCCCTGAAGCATTGGGTGTAATCCTGACGGATTGCGGACTGGAAGTGGAAGCACTGGAGAAATATGAAACCTTGAAGGGAGGCCTGCAGGGCGTATTTGTCGGTGAGGTGAAAACCTGCCATCCGCACCCTGATGCCGACCGGCTTTCGGTGACCACTGTTGATATTGGCACGGGCTCGCTGCTGCCCATTGTTTGCGGAGCGCCCAATGTGGCTGCAGGTCAGAAGGTGTTTGTTGCAACCGTTGGCACCACACTCTATACCCCCAAGGGCGAGCTGGAGCTAAAAAAAGTGAAGATCCGCGGCGAGTTTTCTGAGGGTATGATTTGTGCTGAAGATGAACTGGGTCTGGGCGACGACCACGAGGGCATCATTGAACTACCCCCCGATGCCCCTGTCGGGATTCCTGCTGCCCAATATCTTGAGGTTAAAACCGATCACGTCTTTGAGATTGGACTCACCCCGAACCGCATCGATGCAGCCAGCCATTTTGGCGTGGCACGTGACGTGGTGGCTGTCATCAACCACCGTCAGGGCAAAGGCGCCCTGAGCTTAAAAAAGCCTTCCACAGAACATTTCAAGGTGGACAACGACGACCGCCATATCCCGGTCATCATCGATGACCCTGAGGCCTGTCCGCGTTACAGCGCCCTGACCATTTCTGGGGTACGGGTTGGCGAATCGCCCGCCTGGTTGAAGGAAAAATTGATGGCCATTGGACATAAACCCATCAACAACGTGGTCGATGTTACCAATTTCGTTTTGCAGGAAATGGGCCATCCCCTCCATGCTTTTGATGCCGACAAGATCGAAGGGCAGAAAGTAGTGGTCAGGAAACCTGAGAAAGACACCCTGTTTGTGACCCTCGACCAGGAAGAACGCAAGCTCACCGGTGAGGATCTGATGATTTGCAGCGCCACAACTCCCATGTGTATAGGTGGTGTGATGGGCGGTGTTCATTCAGGCGTGACTCAAAACACCACTTGTGTCTTTCTCGAAAGTGCTTTTTTCAACCCTGTCAGCATACGCAAGACCTCAAAAGCCCATGGTCTCAAGACTGATGCCTCCTTCCGTTTTGAACGTGGAGCCGATCCCTCTATCACCCTCGAGGCCCTCAAGCGCGCCGCATTGCTGATCAAGGAAGTGGCCGGCGGTCAGATCTCCTCTGAGATTGTGGATGAATATCCAAAAAGGATTGAACCCGCTGTTGTTCACCTTAATCTTGAACGCGCCGCCGTGCTGATTGGCAAGGACATCCCACGCCAGGAAGTGATCGGTATCCTTGAAAGTCTGGATATCCGGGTGTTGGACAATCAGGGCGATGTGCTCAGGCTGTCCATTCCCACCTATAGGGTTGATGTGACCCGTGAAGCAGATGTGATTGAAGAATTATTACGCATTTACGGTTATAACAACGTTGAACTGCCCGAACGCCTGTATTCCTCCATGGTACTTACGCCCAGGCCCGACAAGGAGAAACTGCAGAATACCATTTCCGATATGCTTACCGCCCGCGGCTTTAACGAGATCATGAACAACTCGCTGACCAAGGGTTCTTATTTCGAAGCCGATGGTTTTGATCCCCGCCGTTCGGTGCAGATCCTTAACCCCCTGAGTCAGGACCTTAACGTGATGCGCCAGACCCTGCTGTTTGGAGGCCTTGAAACCATAGCCTACAACCAGAACCGCAAGGTCACCGATATGAAGCTCTACGAGTTTGGCAACATATACTGGAAAGACCCAGAGAAGGATGCTACCGGTAATGCCCTGGCGCCTTTCGGCGAAAAGATGCTGCTCAGTCTTTTCATTACCGGGCAGCAGCAACCCGAAACCTGGCGTGTGAAAGAGGCTGAGGTTGATTTCTTCGATCTGAAAGCAGCCGTTCACAGCGTGTTCACCCGCATGGGCGTTCCTGAACAGATGTTGCAGGCAACCGACGAAAACCTTAACCCGGTATTTGAATATGGCCTCGTTTATTCTCTCAATAACAAAGAGGTGACCTCCCTGGGCAAGGTCGGAAGAAAGCTGTTGAAAAACTTCGACATCAAACAGGATGTGTATTATGCCACCATCGAGTGGGAATCCCTGATGAAGCATGCCGACCGGCAGCAAGTGCTCTACGCCGAGATCTCTAAGTTCCCTGAAGTGCGCCGCGACCTGGCCCTGCTCATCGACCGTTCGGTGAAATTCGCGCAAATCGAGAAACTGGCTTTCCATACCGAACGTAAAATGCTGAAAGCCGTTCGCCTCTTCGATGTGTACCAGGACGAACGCCTGGGACAGCACAAAAAATCGTATGCCGTGAGTTTTATCCTGCTCGATGAGCGCAAGACCCTTACCGATAAAGAGATCGATAAGATCATGCAAAAACTTGCCTGGAACTTCGAAAAGGAACTCGGCGCCGAAATCAGGAAATAGATTTCCATTCAACAGGTGATCAACCCCAGTTGGTTTTATTCATTTTTTTTGAAACAAACGAACTGATTGATAATCATTTGTTTGTATTTGTGTCTCATTTTGTTTTTAGTCTTAAAAACATACACATTCAGGTAAAAAAAATCATAACCTGCCACACCATGGTCGTACCATGCTCGTGTAATGGTCCTACCGTCTTCAGATAAGGTTTGTGTACACACGACCATGGTAGGTCGTTGGTGGGTTAGTGGTTGCCCCGATTGCTTTGTCTGCAAAAAGCAGGAGAAAGGGATGATGAGAAAAGCTTAGGTTTTTTGGTGCTGAGCTATGGAAGTTGTTCCAAAAACATGACCAGTTCGGTCAAGTGGCTGGGGTTGGAAAAATCTGTATTCTTCTTTTGGATGAAGTCGCGAAGTTCCTTTCTGAATTCAGGAAAATCGCGCAGTAATTGTCGCTGGTTTTTTACTTCGACAAGGGTTTTGTCTTTCCCTATCATGAATTTTTCGTTGTACCTGAGGGTGATTTCAATTTCCTGGTTCGAACTGTTGAGCAGGTAAAACTCACCGCTGGGGCCGGTATGAATATAGGTGGCCTGATCGATGGAGGAGGTGTTGTCAATGGTTCCGTAGGCTCCACGGACTACTGGCCTGGCCGATACGTTGATGCTGCGTTTCTGATAAAGGGGAAGTTTCCCTTCCGACAAGACTTCAAGGTACCCCACATCAGGCAGGTGAATAAAGGTAGAGCCCTTTACCTTCATTTTGCTGAACTCGGTGGGATCTATGATTTGAATGCCGCGTCGGGTTTGGATTTCTATCACATCGCCCAGGATGTTGTAATTTACGCTTGCGGTATACGTGCTTCCATTGGTATGGGTAATTTCGGCCTCCTGCATGGCGGGAAACAGGAATATCAGGGACGAATCAGCTACTTCTTCAACGGCCACCTGCCCACCTACCAGGCGTATGCTCTGCGATTTCTGGGCCAGCGACTCTTGGGAGAGCATCAGCAAGCAGATCAGAAATACGGGAAAGAATTTTTTCATGATTTTATGTCATTTACATGCAAAATAGCAAAAAAACGCGAAAAGCCGAAGTTTTTGGATAAAAAAGAGGCTGTGCCTTCAGACACAGCCTCTTTAAGAGTATAGTGGTCAGACTACTCAACAATGCTGAGTTTCTTAACTATAATACCATCCTGGTCCACAATTCGGATGAAATAGTATCCGGTTTTCAGTGAACGCGTGCTGATGTTAGTGCTTCCACTGAGATCATTGAAGCTTTCCAGTGTCTGACCCAGCGTGTTCACCAGGTAAACATCAGCCGTTTTGTCGGCAGGCAATTCAAGGGTGAATTGATCGCGGGCTGGATTGGGATATACCCGGGTCTGTCCGGCAAGGCTTTCTTCCACGCCAGTGCCATCGGCATACAGAGTGATTTGAACCTCTTGGTCAATATCCACAATTTCAACAGTGCCTTCATAGGGGAAGTAGTATTCGTGTTCAACCACAATGTCGTAAGTGCCGGGCAACAGGTCGTCAACCAGGTATTTGCCTGCTTCAAAAGTCTGATCACCAACTTGTATTGTGGCATTGGTCAGGACGTTATCCCATTCGTCGATCACAGAGAAGGCCAAATTAAAGACCCTGTCGAGGGTTACCTCAATGGTCTTGGCCTCTTCTTCCACGTTGAATTGCTGGCCAATGATGGGCCGGTGATTTTCAGCCGTAGCCGTGTACCTGTAAAAATCGGGGCTGGTCATCAGGGTAAACTCAGTCTGCCCTTCTGCGTTGGTGAGCTGGCTGAGGCTTCCCACAGCAATTTGAGCGCCTTCGAGGATTTCACCCATTTGGTTGTTTATCACGAAGGTGATTAGCTGTTCATCGGCGGGATCATCGGCAGCAAAGGCAAGCCACAGATTGGGTCTGTTGGCGGTGGTTCCGTTAATGGCGGGGAGGGGGTTGGTGTCACTGTATCCGTATGCCACCAAATTGGCAGACTGGTTAGTCGTCGCAACCTTATAATAGGTTGATGTCCAGTTTGGAAGCAAGCCCCAGGTAATCTCAACTACCAGGTTGCTTTGGCCATCATAAGCAAAAGGCTCGATTTCCCAGGTGTGCCAACCGGTGACGGTGGGCATCTGATAAGCATCTGCGGTGAAAACCACCTCGGCATCGCTCATATCAATGTAAGCGTTCGTGGTGAAGGCTTCCTGTTCAATATGCTTGATCCGGATGTTGAAGTTGGGCAGGTTGTTGTACTGATTGGCTACCTGGACAATGTTGAAGCCCAGTTCAAGGATGGTTTTCTCGCCTTCACCCATTTCGCTGGACAAGTAGATCATCTGGCTGCGGTTGGCTTTGTAATAATTATAGAATGGGTATTGAGCAGAAGTGGCATTTCCGGTTCCAAGGGTTGTTTCGGGTACTTGCCCGATGATGAGATCCTGCTGTGATTCAAACAGGTGTCCGTCTTCAATGGAAAATAGCACGGGGAGCATGGTTCCTTCGACTACGGCCTGGTGGGCGGTGACGGTATAAGGGACATCAAGAAATTCGCCAGCAGGGATGACAGGGAGTTCGGTTTCATACTCGTGAACGGTGAAGTAGGGGTTTTCGGCCAGGAACAGGGCAATGGGTGACATGGCAGGAGCTCCCCCGTTGTTCGTATAACGCACGACCAGGTCGGCCGTTTCACCGGGATCGAGACGGTTGTTACCATCGCCTTCCCCATCGGCAACGGCCAGTTCGCCAATGGTAAACATGGGCGAATAGATCCGCATGATGAAGTTGGATGACCAGGTGTTCTCTTCAGCATCAATGATGTTAAGGGTAAACAACACGGAATGATTGTCGGGAATCACTTGGGCAATTTTCACCATGAAAGCTCCTTCCACCATTTCGATTCCGTCTTCCTCAATCAGACCATAGGCTTGTTCATCCTGAAGGATTGTTACATAAGGGCTTTCGGTGGTCAGTGTGGCTTGCACTTCCTGTGCGGGGTCTATGCCAACGTTCTTCAGGGCAACGTTCAGGTTAAGGGTTTCTCCATAGTCAGCCTGGTTATTGTCATTCCACAATTCATCTTCGACAAGGAGCTGATTGAAGATCACATAAGGACCATCGGGAGGAATCACCTGGATTTCCTCGTCAATCAGGGTGACCTTATTGAAACCTGTTACTGCCAGGGTAAGGGTTCCGGGCTCAGTAAGGGGTTCTGCAAAGGTAACAGTGGCAGTGCCGTTTTCAACTACTGCTGTTCCAATGATTTCAATGACATCATCTATTTCGTTGTAGCGTGAAAGGGCAACTGTAGCGCCATCAGCATTTTCTACAGAAATTTCAAACTCTGAAAGGCCGATCAGGATCACTGGGTTATAGGTAGCCATAATGGGTATAGGAACATCGGTACGTACTTGGAGGCTTGGGTCGCCAAAGAGGTTCCAGGTGTCGTGAGTTTCGATTCCGCTGCTTCCATGCGAGGCAATCATAATCATACTTCCGTTGATAGAAAGGCCGCCATAGGTGCGCTTGATGTGGTCACGTTTTTCTGCCATGATCGTTACCATTTCATCCTGCCCGGTCATCGGGGGTGTCCAGGCCTGATTGATCGTGGACATAAGCGTACCAATGGCTCCGGTTGGCTGACCTTCGTGGGTTGCTCGCATCCAGGCTTCAGCAAAGCAAAAGTTGCTGACGAAAGAACCGTTGACACAGGCTACTGACCAAATAAAGGGGAGCTTGTTGATGTTGGTTAGCTGATTGACATGTGCGATGTTGTAGTTGGCAACGCTCCAGCCATCGATTGAACCGTGGTTGATATAATTGATGATGGAAACCCCGTTGTTGATCCCTGCAGAGATTTGGGCTGCAGTGGTATTGGTAACGCCAGGAACGTTTCCGTCATATTCCCTGTAAACTACATCATAAGTGAAGTTCAGAAGCGTGTCGCGGATTAGGTCCATATGCTGATAGTCAGCTTCGCCATTGTGACCTTGTCCGGCCCCTTCATTACGTGCAACACCCATGCCGGTGTTCAGCCAGGTGTCGGTTTCGTTGATGTCCCTTTCGTAATGGATCATACGTTCGACCTGGGTTTCAACATTGCCGATGTTTTCGGCTGAAAAGCGGCCGACAAAAATCTCATTGTAGGAGTCGGTCCCTACAAGATATCCGTAGGCATTATCGGAAGCACCGTTAGAGGTACTATTGGCGGGGATTTGCGGTGCGTCGCCCACCAGGAGCAGATAAGTAAAGTCCTCGTTTTCGGTGTAGTAATTTTGTACGAATGTCTTGATGGCAGCTGCCGTAGAGCCTGCTTCAGATTTGAGGACCATTTCGGTTTTGCGACCGATGGTACGCTTCCAGTTTACAAAGGGTTGCATGGCTTCCGCAAAATCGTCGAATACGATGATCAGCATGCTGCCTTCTTCATCAATAATGTATTTCCCAGTTTCATAATATTCCATATTGAGGAACATATGGTTATAGATCTGGCGAAATTCGCTTTCCAGTTGCGACAGGTCCTTGGAACGTGCCAGGATGTTTTCGCCGGGCCTGCCGGTACTGGTCACTTCAACGACAATATCGGTATATACCCTGAGGGTTTTCGTCACGGGGTTGTACTGGAATGGGAAAATGGTTACAGTCTGGCCCCTGAAATCGCGGATGATGAAGGGGTCTTCCAACTGGGCCAGAATGCCGGGCCAGAATGCATCGTTTTGATATACCTCGCTATAGGTGTAGGGAACATCATCGGGGTTGATATCGCGGGTAAAATGGCCCTTGGAGGGAAGGACTTCGATGTTTTCGAAATCCTCGTAGCTTGAGCGCACCACCCTTACTTCCATCTCCTCAGTATCCGGGATGATAATAGAGGTATAGAGTTTGGCCAGATCGGGAGCTCCCTTTTCTATGATCTGAACTCCATTCTCCAGGCTGATAAGTTGCTGGATGCCTTGGGGAGTCCTGATGTCAGTGGATAAGAACCCATCGACCGAGAACTGAATTTGTGTGGTCTGGATATTACTGTTGATCAAGGTAATGTCAGCAGGCTGGGGATGGGATTGTCCAATGCCCACCCAGGAAGACTGTGCAGAAAGGACACCTACCAGGCCCAACAAGACAAGACAAAAGGGGAAAATGGATTTCTTCATTGTACTGGTTTCTTGGGTAAGAAAAAGAAGCACCGGGCTCATTAAGCCCAGTGCCGAAAAGATTTTGAATTATTGAAGGATGATTTTCTGGATCAGGGTATGATCACCGGCCACCACTTTTATGTAGTATATTCCGCTGGCATATCCACGCAGATTTAAATCAAGTTGGGTTTCTCCAAAGTGGGGAGTAAGCAATTCCTGGCTGAGGGTTTGTCCCTGGTAATTCGTAAGGCTGACCATTGCACCTTCACCGCCAGCATTCACTAGCAGGCTGATGGGCCCGCGGGTTGGGTTGGGATATACATCTAAGGTCAATCCTTCATTGAGTTCGGTGATCGTAGTTCCGTCAGGAGTCAGGGTAATATCCATTTCGAGGTTTTCATCCATAATTTCAAAGGTACCGGTATAATCAAAATAACTTTCGCGGGAAATTGTGTAGTTATGGATTCCTGCAGGCATGCCCACGATATCATATACACCGGCATTGTGGGTCTCATCATCTACCATAATCACGGCATCATCTACCACGTTGCCCCAGGTGTCGTCAATGCTGAAAACCACATTGTACAGGGGAATGAAATTAAGGATGATTTCCTCTGCCTGGTCTGTTATTTCAATGGAACCGCTAATGGGATCCATGATGCCAGCCGTTGCGGTATAGGCATAGGTTCCGGGCATCAGGTTAAAGGTAGTGGTTCCTTCGTTACTGGTATGCTGTTCTGAAGAACCAATTTTCACGGCTGCATCTTCCAGGAATTCATCGCCGGCTTTGGCAACAAAGACCACTTCCTGGGCTTCTTCGGTCTGCTCAGCAGCAAATGCCAGGAACAAGTTGGGCCTGTTCCCGGTAACCCCATTGTAGCTGGGTACGATCTGGGTGTCGCTGTAACCATAGGCTACCAGGTTTTCGGGATAGGTAGTACAAGCCACTTTGTAATAAGTTGAAGTCCAGTTGGGAAGTTGACCCCAGACTACTTCAATAATGAGGTTGGATTCGCCATCATAAGTAAAGTCCTGGATGTCCCAGGCATGCCATCCGGTAGCATCGGGCATGCTGTATGCGGCAGCAGAGAATACCTCGACAGCACCGCTCATATCCTGGAATGACCCGCTGGGCATGCTGGTAAGGGTAGTGGGCTTGATAAGGATCTTGAAGTTGGGAAGATCGCGATAATTGTTTGCAACCTGAACAATATTGAATCCAAGTTCGGTGATTACTTTTTCACCTGCGCCCAAATCACTGGCCCTGTAAAGCATCTGGGTGCGGTTGGCCTTGTAGTAATTGTAGAAAGGATACTGGGCAGATTGTGCGTTTCCTTCACCTATTTCAGCTTCGGGAACCTGGCCAATGACCAGTACTGGTTCCACACCAAAAAAGTCACCATCTTCCACTTCCACGTCAAGGTTTACGAAAGTGCCATCGATTACAGAGGGATGTGCGGCTACCTCAAAAGGTACCTCGACGGTTTCACCAGCAGCCAGGGGAGCCAGTTCGAGGATACCCTGTGTAATGTTAAGATAAGGGGAGTCGCCCTGGATTTCAATCACGGGAAGGTTGGCCGTTGCATCACCATTGTTGGTGAGGCTGAATACCAGGTTCCCGGTTTCACCAGGATCAAGACGGTTGTTATTGTCGCCGGTTTCGCTATCATCCACAATAAAAGCGGGGTCAATGGAGAACTGGGGAGCAAATGCGGTGATGCGAAGGTTGGAGATCCATTCATCATCACCATTTACAACCTTCACCTGGAAAGTAGCCTTGTGCTGATTGGGAACGCTGGGGTCAACAGCCATCGAGAAGGCATTCTCAACGGTAGAGGTATTGTCTTCTTCGCCTGCCTGCATACCCGCAAAAGTTACGGTTTCACCTGCATTCATCAGGCTAAAGTAGGAGTCTTCGCCCAGGAGAGTGACAGATACATCCTCAACAGGATCTGCGCCAACGTTTTTAAGGGTTAGGTGGAGGCTGAACGCCTCGCCGTAATCGGCCATTTCGTTGGCATTGCCTTCATCATCGTTTACGATATAGCTGTCAAGGACAATAAAGGGACCTTCGAGCGCTGCGGCCGGGATATCAGCAACATAGGGGATATGCTGGTATTTGGTGACCACAATGCGGACATCGCCACCGTCCAAAACAGGTTCAATGGGAACTTCCACTTCGCCACTATCGTCTACGAATGAAGCACCGTGAAGTACGCCATCTTTCGAGATGGCCACATAAGAGCCGGGGAGGGCGGTGACAGTATAGGTGTCAAGGCCAATGGGCAGTATGGGCATATGGCTTACCTGGTTTTCTTCTCCTTCTGTCAGGTAAATGAATGTGGAGGGATCGCCGAAAGTGTGATAAGCTTGCCAGTAATAAAGAGGGCTGGAGTGACTGGGATAATTCTGAATATCTACTTCGGTAACAGCGAGGTTACCCACGAACTTCAAGGCAGCTACTGCAACGTAATCAGACATGAAGGGGGCATCGTAAACACCAAGGGTGGTTTCAATGGCGGTAGGTACATATCCGCTGTTGTTTCCGGTAATTGGAAATGCGCCAACGGCCCAGTAAAAGTCTTCAAACCAATAGGTGCTAGGTGCTGAGCCTACATAAGCTATACCCCCCTTGTTGGCTGCTCTTACCCAAGCTTCACCAATACTCTCCGAACCATAACCAAAGTTACTGCTCAGGCAGCAGTTACCAACGGCCAGGGGATATTTGGCTGTATTGGTCATGTTATGAACTCCTGAAACTGTCAAGTTAGGCGTGCCCCAGGAAGTTTCACTACAGTGAGCCGTGTAATTAATCAAACTTACCGAAATTCTTTCGTTGTCGTAACAACCGGTATAATTTGTAAGATAGGCGTTGACGTTGGTAAAGCCGTGGGCGGCGTTAAAATAGTTCTGGGTTCCATAATGAATGGTGGGTTGACCAACGGCAGGGTTCCAGGTTCCATCTGCTCCTGCAATCAGGGTAACATCGTTCAGGTAGGTGGGATCGGTAAACTCGTATTTTTCATAATACAAAATTTTGTCGATCTGGTTTTGGAGTTGTTCTACTGTTCCTGCCGAAAGACGACCGTAGTACATTTCGGGGAAGTAGTCGCCATCAACCGAGGCATAATAAAGGTCAGTTACTTTGGCAGAGGAACTACCCATTGCTGATTCAGGCATACGGGCGCGGTCGCCGACTAAAACAAGGAATGTCGGGGCCGGGTCATCCGGTGTAGCTGCATTATACTGCGCGTGAATATAGTTTTTAATGGCAGTGGCGTTGGTACCGATTTCATCTGTATAAGCTACAGTGAGGAAGAAGCCCTGCTGGGTTTTCCAGTCAAGGTAAGGCTGGAGTGTTTCTTCAAACATACGGTTAGCAACCACGACCATCTTCACAGGGTTTTTGGTAAGGTCGGGGTGATCGTCGTAAACATCTTTAAGGCCATAAGGATTCAGCACTTTTCCGTAAACGACATCGAAATATGGGGAAAAAGTAGAGGTCTTAATGTGGCTTGTGAGTGCCATATCAGCGCCAGGATATCTGACTTCAACCTCAATGTTGTTGTAAACCTTAATGGTTCCCTGTACGGGGTTGTAGCTCACGGGAGCAATGGTAAGGCGTGCGATACGAACACCGCGCATCACACCTAGGATCTCCACCTTTGCAATGGGGTTTTCAGTAAACTGGTTTTTATTGAAACTTTCCGCTTTGAACTCGAAAGGAACCTGGCTGGCTTCCTGGTCTTTACGCAGGGAGGGCTGAACAGGCATCAGCGGGTTATTGATCCCGAAATCAGACAGGCGATACTCGGTCGTAGTGTATTTTACCACTTCCACTTCTACATCTGCTCCGAATGGAACTTCAATCAGGCGCTTGTCGGCTGGGAGTTTAGGAGTGCCCAGATCTCCAATGGAATAGCCCTGATCGAGCATTAGCTCGGAAAAGGTTCCCTGCTCAGTTTTAACATCAATGGCACTTACACCCTGAAATTTAAAATCAATTTTGGTCCTTTGAAAATCATTTGCTTTGACTTCAGCGGCGCTGACATCACTCCTGAAGTCAATGCGGGCAGCCTGTGCATTGACATGCTGCCATCCAATAACCATAACCAGCAGCAATAGAACCTTTGCAACTGGCAAAAGGGGTAGAAATCTCTTCATGATTAATTAATTAATTGGAAATTAAAAAATTGTGTTTGTTGGCGCGCTAAAAGTACGAAAATTGATCTGAATATCCAACCGTATTTTTCAGCGTTTTCCTTGGCCTGCTTATTTAAAAACAGAATAAAGAGCGGGCTTTCAAAAAAGAGAAAGTTAAAACCCCCTTAAATCAATTGGATTGAATTGAATATTAAGACTGTTTCGCTTATGCAGAATGCTAAAGGAAAGAGATGGCATGCTTCCAGCACTAATCTTTTTTATCGAGCAGAAGGGAAATGTTGCGAACGGGCAATACAGAGGCAAGCCAGCCGATGCCAAAAACGGTAATGGCAACCAGGAGAAAGTCGATTGCTTTGATTTGGACGGGATAGGCATCGATGATAAAAGTGCCCTCCGCTTGAATGGATATTATGCCAAAACGCATTTGGAGCCAGCTGACAATCCCGCCAAGGACAATGCCAGCCAGAGCGCCACCCAGGCTGATAAGAACGCCTTCCATGAGGAAAATTTGCCTGATTACTTTTTTGGATGCCCCCATGTTGTGGAGGATGCGGATGTCATGTGTTTTTTCGATCACCAGCATAGTCAGTGAACCGATCACATTGAAGGAAGCAATGATGAGGATAAAGGAAAGGATGAGGAAGATAGCCCATTTCTCAGAACGCATCACTTTGTAAAGAAAGTCTTGCTGCTGCAGACGATTCCTCACCTGGAAAGAGGGTCCCAGCAGATCCTCAACTTCCCTTTGAACCCGGGAAAGGCTGGCATTGGCTTCGATGCCAACGACCAGGGAGGTAACCTCCGTATCATAGTCTAGGAGGCTGCGGGCAAGGCGCAAGGGTACCAGGATATATTCCATATCGAACTCGGCTTGAATCCCGAAAACCCCGCTGGCATAGTTGCTGGAAGCATGAAAGGCCTGTGAGGGCTGCAAACCCGTACTCCTTCCCCGCCGGGGAACATAAAGATTGAGGGGGTTGAGAAAGTCATTGATGTTGGCCCCAAGCACATACTCAACCCCTTGCCCCAATATCAGGTAATCGGCATCGCCGTCCTCCAGAATCAACTGGCCAGCAACCAGCATCGTGTCTATCCCGGTGATTTTTATATAGGTCTCATTGACCCCACGCATGGTGACCAGGTGCTGCTTGTCGCGGTAGGTGATCAGGGCGGTTTCTTCAAGGATCTCACTGTAAAGGGCAACGCCCTGAATGTTTTTCAAGTCTTCGAGGGGGATGTCTTCCAAAGAAAACACCTTTCCTTCCGTCAGCCGGATCTCCATGTCGGGATTGAAAGCATTAAACAAAGAAAGGATGAGTTTTTCAAAGCCGTTGAAAACCGAAAGCACCACGACCAGCGCCATAGTGCCCACAGCCACCCCGATCATGGAAACCAGGGTGATAATATTAATGGCATTGTGCGACTTTTTCGCAAACAAATACCGCCGTGCTATGAAAAAGGGGAACTTCAATGTTATTTTTGATTGAGTTTATAAGCTTTGACCAATAATCCCGTACCTGTTTTGTGACTTTTTTGCACATCGAGGGCATTAAGCAACAGGGCAAAAGGCATGACCAAAAGAAAATAAACTGGAAGAGTTATTAGAAACCATTTTGAAACGCCCAAAAGAAGGATGGGGTATTTCATGGAGAATTTCCATGATATCTTGCCCGGAATTCCATAAGTATATTGGGTTTCCACTTTAGAAAATCCAGCCCCTTTGAGTTTTTCTTCTATTTCCTGCTTTCCGTATCCATCGCGAACATGTTCTCCGATGAAGGATTCCTCCTCTGGATCGTGCACGTCGCTTCCACCCTGATCAGAAGGAGTGCTGATCAGCAACATACCTCCTTCCCTTAAAGAATAGAAGAAGTTGCTAAATACCTGCTCATCTGGTTCAATGTGCTCCATTACATCCACGGAGAGGATCAGGTCAAAAGCCTTTTCCTGACGGTAAATGGTAAGGTCGCCTTCCCGGAACTGAGCGTTGTTAAGGCCTGCCTTCTTGAAAAAAGCCCTGCAGGCCGCAATTTCTTCTGCTTTTACATCAAGGGCTAAAACATCCCACTCAGGATTTTTTCGCGCCATGTAATAAGTGTATTGCCCGAACCCGCTTCCTGCGTCCAATACCTGCACCCTTCCCGTTGGTTTAATTCTGGCAAAAATGCGCAATGCCTTATGCACATGCCAGGTTCGTAACAAAAGGATATCAAGCAAATGATAAAAAACCTTCCGCAAAAAAGCGGATTGGTTGAACAGCCTGCCGAGGGTTTTCTTTATGGGGTCGTAATTCATGAAGCCCAAAGTTATTCTTTAAGTAGACGTTCAATGTTCTCGATATAATCTAGGCTGTCGTCAATATAAAACCGTAGATCGGGAATATGGCGGAGTTGGTTTTTTACCCGCAGACCCAGCTGGTGACGGATTTCTTTGGTGTGGGTTTCAACCAGTTTTAAGGTTTCCGGGGCTCCTTTTCCAAAGATGCTGAGATAGGTTTTAGCAAGTCCCAGATCACTGGTAACTTGAACCTTAGTGACGGTAATCAGGGCGCCAGGAAACCAGGCGCGCCCTTCTTGTTGCAGGATCTCACCCAGGTCTTTTTGCAACAGGCGGGAGATCCTTTTTTGTCGGTTTGTTTCCATAGGTGCAAAGATAGTTAAAAATCAGGCCGCGGAAGCCTTTGGGTCATTTGGCTCAAAGACAAATTTAAATGGATTTCAGGTTTTTATGGTTTCAAATATTGTGATAGTTTGAAATTTTGCCCTATTTTTAGGCATCCATTTTAATTCATGCCCAAAACAAAAAAACCCATCAGCTATGGCAACACCCGCATTTTTTTATCAAGATCCTTACCCATTAGGTCCAGACGACACCCAATATTACAAACTCAGTGGCGATCATGTGAGTCTTACGGAATTTGAAGGAAAGCCCATCCTGAAGATTTCTGCAGAAGCCCTGACGATGCTTACCCGGGCAGCCCTTCGCGATGCTTCTTTTTTGCTGCGCCCCATTCATCTGAAACAGGTGGCTGCTATTCTCGATGATCCTGAAGCCAGCGACAATGATAAATATGTTGCCCTAACCCTGTTGCGCAATGCTGAAATTTCCGCCAAAGGGGTACTACCATTTTGCCAGGATACTGGCACTGCCACTATTTTTGCCCATAAGGGGCAGCAGGTGTGGACCGGAGTAGATGATTACGAAGCCATCTCAAAAGGGGTTTATCAGGTTTATACCGAAGAGAACCTTCGTTATTCACAAACAGTGCCCTTGGATATGTATAAAGAAAAGAACTCCGGCACCAATTTACCGGCCCAAATAGACTTACGGACCAGCGAAGGTATGGAATATGAGTTTCTTTTTGTTGCCAAAGGAGGTGGTTCGGCCAATAAAACGTCCCTGTTTCAGGAAACCAAGGCGCTGCTTAACCCTGAAAAACTGGAGTCTTTCCTGGTCGAGAAGCTTCGCTCGCTGGGAACGGCGGCATGCCCTCCTTATCATGTGGCTTTCGTAATTGGAGGCACTTCGGCTGAAGCCTGCCTGAAAACAGTTAAGCTGGCTAGTGCTCGGTATTACGACCATTTGCCTGGTTCGGGCAATGAACACGGGAGGGCTTTTCGTGATCTTGAGCTGGAAGAAAGAGTGTTGAAAGCTTCGCAAAAACTGGGTATTGGTGCACAATTCGGGGGGAAATACTTTGCTCTTGACATTCGCATCATACGTTTGCCCCGCCACGGTGCCTCCTGTCCGGTAGGCATGGGGGTTTCCTGTTCGGCTGACCGGAACATCAAAGCAAAGATCAATAAGGATGGCCTTTGGATAGAAAAACTTGAAGATAATCCTGGTCATTTTATCCCTGATGCTTATCGCCAGGCTGGAGAAGGTGGAGGCGTAAAAGTCGACCTCAACCAGCCCATGAAGGATATTCTTGCCCTGCTTTCCAGCCATCCGGTTGGCACCCGCTTATCGCTTACGGGTACAATTATCGTTGGTCGCGATATTGCCCATGCCAAACTGAAAGAACGTTTGGATAGTGGCGAAGGCCTTCCGCAGTATCTGAAAGACCACCCCATTTATTATGCCGGTCCGGCCAAAACCCCACAAGGTTTGCCTTCAGGATCTTTCGGTCCTACTACAGCTGGCAGGATGGATTCCTATGTGGACCTGTTCCAGCAGCACGGGGGAAGTATGATTATGATCGCTAAAGGCAACCGCAGCCAGCAGGTGACAGATGCCTGTAAGAAATATGGCGGTTTTTATTTGGGCAGCATTGGCGGCCCGGCTGCCGTATTGGCTGAGGAAAACATTCGCAAGGTCGAACTGCTCGAATATCCCGAACTGGGAATGGAAGCCATTTACCGCATTGAAGTGGAGAACTTCCCCGCATTCATTCTGGTGGATGATAAAGGCAATGATTTTTACAGGATGGCCTGAGAATTGGATGAACAACATCAGCCCGGCATTCGTTTAAAGATCATTCCAGGGATTATACCATCCCGGGGAAGGACCCGGGATGGTTTTTTGTTGACCAAAAAACAGAACAGATATGTACAGGACGGAATATGATACCATGGGATCATTAGAAGTTCCCGATAACCGTTATTGGGGTGCACAAACCCAGCGTTCCCTTCAAAACTTCAAAATAGGGGAGGAGTTGATGCCAGGGGAGGTGATCCGCGCTTTTGCCATATTGAAAAAGGCTGCTGCCATCGTCAATCACGAAATGGGCGTTCTCTCAAAAGACTTGCTGGGGCCCATTGTTCAGGCTTGTGATGAGATTCTCGAGGGTCAGCTTGAAGGGAACTTTCCCCTGGTGGTGTGGCAAACAGGCAGTGGGACACAAACCAATATGAACCTCAACGAGGTCATTGCCAACCGTGCGCACGAGATTATGGGTGGCAAGCTGGGAGAACGGGAGAAAAAGGTGCATCCCAATGATCATGTAAATAAGTCTCAGTCCTCCAATGATACATTTCCGGCTGCCATGCATATTGCTGCCTATTCCATGATCGTGGAGAAAACCATCCCTGCCCTGAAAAAACTTCAGCACGCCCTTGACCAGAAAGCAGAGGCCTTTAATGATATTGTAAAGATCGGCCGGACCCATTTTATGGATGCCACACCCCTGACGCTTGGTCAGGAATTTTCAGGGTTTGCTTCGCAAATTGAACATGGCATCCGGGCATTGAAGAATACCTTGGATCATTTAAGTGAACTGGCCTTGGGGGGTACAGCTGTGGGGACGGGGATCAATGCCCCCAAAGGTTTTGACAAGAAAGTTGCCGGGAAGATAGCCGAGTTAACAGTCCACCCTTTTGTTACGGCACCCAATAAGTTTGAAGCCCTTGCCGCTCATGATGCGATAGTGTCAACCAGTGGGGCCCTCAAAACAATCGCCGTAAGCCTGATGAAGATCGCCAATGATATCCGTATGCTGGCTTCAGGACCCCGTTGTGGCATCGGTGAGATTACCCTTCCGGCCAATGAGCCGGGAAGTTCCATTATGCCGGGTAAGGTAAACCCAACCCAGTCCGAAGCCGTGACTATGGTAGCCGCCCAGGTGATCGGAAACGATGCTGCCATTGCAGTAGGAGGGATGAATGGTCATTTTCAGTTGAATGTGTTCAAGCCTCTTATGATCTATAACCTTCTGCAGTCCGCACAGCTGATTGCCGATGTATGCCATTCCTTTACCGATAATGCGGTTGCTGGCATTGAGGCCAGCAATGAGCGGATCAGCCACCACCTGAATAACTCACTGATGCTGGTTACCGCACTGAATCCGCATATTGGATATGATAATGCCGCCAGGGTGGCAAAAAAAGCCTTTGAGGAAAACCTGAGCCTGAAAGAAGCAGCAGTTCAGCTTGGTTTAGTGACCGCTATGGATTTCGATCGTTGGGTAGATCCTTCAAAAATGGTATGATTCCTTAAAAAACAAAAAAGCTGCTCACCTTCAGGTGGCAGCTTTTTTGATTATACCGGGCAATACTAATATTCCCATAGGTCGTGTTCGAAATTACGTATGGCTTCTTTCACCCTTTCTGATTCGAGCAGGGCATCCAGGCCTGAATAGTATTCCTGTATACGGCGGTCATGAACATTCGACTCCTTGTATACATAACTACTGAAGAATCTGCGCAGGAACATATCATCGTAGGACATGCGCTGTGCATCATTGTGACGGTTAAACACCTCGGAATTCGCAAGGGTTTTCCTGGCGTCCGGATAATAGACCCAGAACAGGGGTTCATCTCCACGGGATTCGCCGGTGAGGGGATCAATGTTGTCCCTAACGGGGCAAATCCCAAGAACCCTGACATCAAGGACAGAACGTTTGCTGTCAAAGAACCATTCTTCTTTGATCCTGAATCGTATTACGTCAGCCGGATTAAAAGGAATACTAAATGTGGTGTCAAATTCCAGGTACGGAGGTTCTGGCCGCTGCATGGTAATGGTCTGTGTCCGCTCAAGCTGCGAGAACAGTTGTTCTGGCGTCATGGGGATGGTAAACTCATCATTATCCACACTATAGGCGGTTATGGATCCCTCCCTGATTCCATCGACCAATACCTGCATAAGACTGCGGCGGCTGTTGGTGGGTGTGATGGGGAAATACAGGGGCTGGTTCATTTTCTCTCTCATATCAATGACCTGCCATACCCTTTTTGCCATGAATACATCGGCTTCCCTAACGTAGGGTAAGGCGGCGGGTTCTTTTTCTTCTATCATTACCTTGTCATAGAAGCCGTCGCGCGTTGTTTCAATAACCTGGGCAATGGATTGCAGGGAGAATAAGAGTCCCAGCATCGTGATTACTATTGCATTTTTAGCCATAGGAATAACCTCCAAATATTTTAATCTGGTATTAGTTAATTGTAAAAGTTATGGGCGACAGGGTCCTGGTTCTTCCATCAGGACCTGGCCGGGTTGTGATGTTTTCAAAGATCACACGTTGTCCACGGGAAGCGTTGTTAATGACCTGCATCATTTCCTGTGTGAAGCGGTTTCCTGCGCCCTGGAAAGTCCTGAAGTCACCTGCAATTTGTGTTGCCATGGTGAAGTTGGCGATTTCGAAGTTCATGTCGAATTCGAAGTTCTCCAGGCGTGGGATAATAGCTCCTGCCAAAGCAAGTTCTTCGCGTGATATACGACCTTCGCGACGACCGGCAATGTATGCAACCGGGTCGGGAACGTTTCTGACTCTGAATACCGAGGTACCCATGCTACGGCTGCTGCCTTCAACCACAGCATTAACCGTAATGCGCACTTCAGTCGTGCCGGGGCTGACTCTGACAGTATATCCGGTGCCACCTCTTGGGGTGAGTGTTGCTCCCGAAGAAATGGAAGGACGAATGTTCTCAGTGGGAACACCGGGAACTGAAATAGATACCGGGTTTTCTACCCCAATGTAAAACAGATTCATCTTATCAGCAGAAACCGTTACCGAAGGCTGCTGAACCATGAAACTGCTCTGGAAGGGATACTCCTGCGGGATACCGGCAGGGTTGGTTACCCTGATCACCCCGCTGAAGGACCTCGATCCCGTTCCTGAAGCAGGGATGCGGAGTTTACCCACACCACCTTCAGCCGGAATACGCTGGCCGTTCACAATAATTTCAGGCTGCTGTTTTGAGTCGTAAGCAGCCACGAAGATGTCAGCCTCATAGCTTTCGCCTGCCAGAACGATCTGGCTGTTGGGAACAACCCTGGCTGCAATATTGTCAAACTTAAAGTCATCGGCCGAAATGGAACCATACAAGGTGTTCACCACGTCAAATTCAGCATTGCGGACTTCTGTGACGATACGGGTGAGGTTGGTGGCCACAGCAACGGGGATTACTCTGTCAAACATATGCTGCTGCCAATTAATCTCTACCGAACTGTTGGGAAGATAATAAGGCCCTTCCAGATCAAGCCCGAGGTTGACGGCATCCTGAAGTTCATGTTCTTCAAGTATGCCTTCGAGCGCGGTCCTGAAGTCCAGCAGTTTCTGGTGAAGTTCATACGCACGGGTGCCCCGGCCGCCCGGTTGCAAGGGATCCTGGTTGTTATCCTGGAGCCAGAACCTGGATGATACGCTGTAATTATCCTTATTACTCAGGTCAAGCAAATTTAAATTCGCTGCTTGCTCAAGGGGAATGCCATCCACGACAGAGATCATAGAGGCCCTGCTTTCAGAGATGTATTCGATCAGCTCATTGGAAAGTTGTCTGACTTCCTGTGCTTGATCATAATAAGGCTGGACCTTTTCGGCACTAATGGCTTTTTGCTGATCAAAGTCACTCATGACGGTCTGGATCTTCTGGTCGAGGTTGGTGTTAGTTTGCTCGATCCCCTTGTTAATCAGGGGGAAGGAGTCCAGCACCTCAACCGAGACGTTGAGCGCCATCAGGGCCAGGAAGACCAGGTACATAAGGTTGATCATCCTTTGCCTGGGTGTTAGCTTACCTGCTGCCATAATTTATATCCTTTCTTTGTAAGATAACCTTTAACAAATGTTTTATCCTTAGCGAGGGGTATTGAAATTCATGGCTGAAAGCATGTTGCCATACACGCTGTTAAGAGCGCGAATGTTAGCATTCAGCTTTTCAATTTCCTCCTTATACTGCTTGGTGTTGGTCAGCGATTCGTTGATGTTGTCAACGAGCGAGCCCACAGCTTTCTGCAGTTTCTCACTGGATTCTGACTGGTTTCCGGCAGCCTGCAACTGCAACTCATAGGCAGTATTCAGGGCCATCAGGTTGTTGGCAGTTTTCTGAAGTTGCTCACTGTAGGTCTTCCCACTGTTGGCATTGCCTTCCAGTGCCTCAACAGCCTTGGTCAGCAAGGCAGCATTCTTGCTGTAACTTTCCCCAAGCTGATCGGTGTATGTGGTAACATTCTTAATGCTATTGTTAAATTGAGACGATACGTCCAGGCTTTCCTTGGCTGTCGTAGCAGTCTTCTGATACGTTTCGCTCAACTGATTCATTGAGCTTACAGCACTCTTGAGGCTGTTGCCGTATTCTTGCGAGAGGCTAAGATCATGCTTCAGGAATTCAGCCGCATTTTTATAGGACTGGCTAAGTTCCACAACAGACCTTGAAGCTGTCTCAACATTCTGGATGTAGCCATTGGTTACCACGGCAGCATTGGAAAGATCAGCCATTTTAGCGGCATTATCACTCAGGTTCTGCAGCCCCTTGCTTAAGTTGCCGATGAGTTCAGGCCCGATTTTGGCGTCTTCCAGCAATTTGTCAAGTGTATTCGACAGGGTCACATTCTGGGATACCAGCCTGTGGCCATTCTGCTTGCGGGGTTCTACATCTTCAAGGCCGGCAAGTTCCGGATACACCAGGCTCCAGTCGGGCTCTTCATGGATAGGCTCGAATGCGGAGAAGAAGAATACAATGGCCTCAGTTACCATACCTACTATCAACATAGCGCCGGCAAAAGGATAGTGCTGAATTTTAAATAACGCACCAAGAATAACAATTGAGGCGCCCCATCCATATAGTCTGGACATGAAGACTTTCCATGCTTTGGTTTTTACGAATTTCATAAGGCTTTTTCTGAAAGGGTTAATAAATGAACAGAAATGGATTTACAAAAGGTTTAATGAATTTTAGTACACATTGGAGGCTCCGCGCCCATCGTTACGGTCACGTCCGGGATAAGTCTGGATGCAACGGAAACCGATGTATGACTTCGCCGTATCCTGGTATTCGTATGCACGGGTGCTTACCTGGAGGAAGTATCCGACATCTTTCCACGAACCACCGCGGACCACCTTGCGCTTCATCGTTTCAGGATCATCGGGCTTGGCTTCGTATTGGTAGTCGGGGTTCATGTCATGACCAAACACATAAAACGATTCATCATAAGCGTTACGGGTCCATTCGGCCACGTTACCCGACATGTCATACAGGCCAAAGTCATTGGGAGGATAGTGACCCACGATAACGGTCTGATAGCCTCCATCGTCAATGTAGTTACCCCTGAGCGGTTTGAAATTGGCCAGGAAGCAACCGTCCTGATTGCGGATGTAAGGGCCTCCCCACGGATAAGGGTTTAGGTCGAGTCCACCCCTGGCGGCATATTCCCATTGAGCTTCTGAGGGCAGCGAGAACTCCATGGCAAAGGGACGTTCACGGCTGGCCAGGTAACTGTTCAGGTACTGGGTCCTCCAGATGGTGAAAGCACGGGCTTGCAGCCAGTTTACTCCAACCACCGGGTAGTGATCATAGGTGGGATGCCAGAAATATTTTTCCGTCATGGGCTCGTTATACGAATAGGTAAAGTCGTGGATCCAGGCCAGCGTGTCAGGATATACCGGTGTCTGGTATTCGTAAACTAACTCGCTGCGGGGTGTGTTTCGCTCCGAACGTCGGGCTGCCCTGGTCAGGTCGATTGTATAATACCGATAGATCAATTTACGGGAGTCGATTTCGCGGCGGTTGAAAAAACGCTCATGCTCGGGCAGATAGAGTTCGGCCAGCACTTCACGCTCTTCTTCACCATCCCAGCGGATCCGGGTTTCCCAGTTTACCAGGGGAGGATCCAGCAAATTGCCAAAATCATCTTCCTCTATAAGGTGGCTTTCGTCCAACGCTGCCAGCAGGTTGTGAGCGAGCGAGTCACGCACCCAGAACACAAATTGACGGTACTGGTTATTGGTGATCTCTGTCTCATCCATGTAAAATGCAGGCATGGAGATGGTTTTTGAGATGGCGTTGTGCGAATAAGCTACATCCTCATCCGAGGGCCCCATAATGAAACTGCCCATAGGGACAAATACCATCCCGGGAGGATCGGCGTAATATGAATCCGGTCGGTCAAGCACCCCGGTGAGGTGTCCGCGACTTGATTGATCACAGCTGGCAAAAAGAACCGTCGCCACAGCAATAAAAATCAGTTTTTTCATGGTAACTTCAAGTTAATTGACCACTTTTATTATGTTGATCTATTGGTTTAAATGCTTTTTTTGTTTCTGAAAGGCTCTCAGAGAAAACGTACATTTCTTTGTATTTCCCTGATTTTATCCAGATCCAGGTCGAAGCAATACTGGAGCATGATTTCGTGGCTTCCAAAACTGCGGCCTCTTCTTCCCAGGGGGGAGGTCGTAAAGTCGTAGGAATACCCCACGCTGATCTGCTCGATATTGAGTCCGAAAAGAAACACTACGGCATCTTGCAGCCTGTAACTAACGCCACCCCAAAACCTTTTATTGTATGTGACCATGGCGTTTATGTCCAATTGCACCGATGCAAGGTCTGTTTTTACCAGCAAGGAAGGGGTCAGCTCAAAACTCGGATTGTTGGGAAGTGTCATGTTATAACCACCTGTCAGGTAAGCATGGCGCTTCAGTATATGGTTGCTTTCCCCGATCTGTCCTTTGGCTTGCCTTAACTGGGTGAAGGAAAGGCCGGCCCACGAACGTTGGTTGGTAAGGAAGAAAGCGCCCAGTGAAAAGTCGGTGAACATATGCGTCTCTTCAGCGCTGCCTGTCAAAACAGGGTCTCCTTCCGAGATGGGGGTAAACTGGCTGAAATCAATGCGCTTGTCCAAAAATCCTAACTGTGCTCCGATGCCCAGTTTGCCGCCATACATCTTAATATGGTATGCATAAGAGATCTTGACTCCCACGCTGTTTTCATATCCCAGTTTGTCCTGCATAAAACCCAGCGCCAATCCTCCCTTTAAAAATGGAAGGGGGGCATCCACATTCAGCAGGTAGGTCTCAGGGTTGAGGCGGTTCTCTTCAGCATCGTTAAACCCTAACCATTGTTGCCTTGCCAGGCCTGTGGCGCATATGGCGCCGCGCAATCCCGCATAACCCGGGTTGATGCCCATGTTGTTAAACATGTTGTGGCTAAACTGGGGTTCTTGCTGTGCAAAAACCGCCGGACTGTACAGGATGCTGATAACAATTACGGCTAGACCCCAAAATCTCATGGTCGGTGTTTTCTCCTTATTATTTTTGTAACGCAAAAATAAAGGGATTATTGATAAAAAGCTGAAAATTTGAAACCACTTCATTGCCTGTTTTCCATGAAAATTAAAAGTAACATGAATTTTCTTCGTACAGGACCGTAGTGAAATTTTTCAGAATCAACATGTCAAAGAGCTTACTGGCTTAAAATCTGTCAGAGCCAAAAATCAACCAAACAAAAATATTAGGACTAGCAATGAATTTTATCCGTAATAATACGTGGTTATTGCAAGGGAATTCTTTGGATTTTTTTGATAATATCACCGGTAACGTGGTTTTGTTCTATTAAAAGGCGTAAAGATACTTAATTTTTGACCTTTTATTTTCAGAAAACTTACCTTTTAAAGAAATTTTTGGTACACCTGCAACCACTTCTCGGGAATTTCATCCTGGCACGCCGCCTGATACTCCCTGTAGGAACAAGGTACAAGGAATTGTCTTTCGTATTTTAACTGCAACCCCACAGGGCAAGGGACTTCCATCCACCACCGGTCACTTTTCTTGCTTTTATAAAATATGATCTCGTTTTTGAATTCCTTTAGCGATACCACATACTTTATATATTCGCCCGAGTCTTTGCGCTGACGGTCGGGCATGTCGTTTTTCCGGTGATAATAGCCATCAAAGAAATACCAGATCATCTGGGCTACCAGGTGGGCGGTCTGCTCCCCATGGTCAAAAGCAGGATTGATCTCGTAAAAACCGATGGAAGAAAGCTTGTCGCTCAATCCTGCATAGCGAACGATCTGGCAGGCCTCTTCCCCATAAAATCCATTTGGAGAAACGTTGACATTACCCGGGGCATCCGACTGCCGGATGCTCGAAATGTCGAATGAGATCATATCAGCACTCCTGACTACCGGCTCTACTTCTTCCAGGTCTTTCCTGACCACCCCCAGCCGGTAAACATCAAAATACAATTTTTCCATCAACTCGATGGCATCCTGATCCACCAGGTAAGTCTGGTAGCCCAGGTTCGTAAAATTGAACAGGTAGTTGGGCTGATGGGTCAATATGGTACTCAGGAAATTCCGGTGATTGATTTCTTCATTGCGCCGCAGGCCCAAATCAAATGTCGAATCAACGGATACGATATTGATGATTTGTCCCAGGGCTTCATAAGCCATGTAATTCGCATAGGTCAGGTCCTGGCTCCCCCCGATAATGACCGGGATGATCTTATTCCTAATCAGTTCTGCCACCGTTGTCTTAACGGCAAAATAGGTGTCATTTACCTGGTCGCCAGCCCTGATGTTTCCCAGGTCGGCAATTTTTACCTTAAAAGGCCCTTGAAACAACTGGTACAGATATTTGCGGACAAAGTCGGGGGCAAGTCCGCAGCCTTCATTATTCAGGGCGTTGCGGTCTTCCTTTACCCCCAGAATGGCAATGTCAACCCCTTCCAGCTCCGGAAAACCGGTTTCGGCGGTATAACTGTTAATGATACGGCCAAGGGCCAGGGGATGCTGCTTATGGTTGCCCTGCAGCTTCTTCAGGTCAAGCGGTTCAAAAAAATCAACGATTTCCATACGTGCCAAAAATCACTTCTTATTTACCCTTCTTTCGGGCTGTCGTTTTTTTGGTTGTACGGGTTTTTTTCGTTGAGGTTCCCTCTTTGATGATATTTAGGCAATCTTCCATTGAATACTCTTCAGGCTTTTTGGTTTTCGGAAGTTTATAGTTATTCCCGCCAGCCGACAGATAAGCTCCCCATCGGCCTTTAAGGATCTTCATGTCGGGGTTCTCAGGGAATTCCTTAATCACTTTCTGACGGTCTGCTTCGCGTTTCTCTTCGATAAGCTCAATGGCCCGTCCGGTTTCAATGGTCAGCGGATCCTCCTCCTTGGGGATGGAAACGAACTGCCCATCGTGGCGGATATAAGGTCCGAAACGGCCTGCAGACGCCACCATCTCCTTACCTTCATATTCCCCAACAGTGCGAGGCAGCTTAAACAGTTCAAGGGCCTGTTCCAGGGTGATGGTCTCAAGTCCCTGGTCTTTACGCATACTCGAAAACTGCGGCTTCTCCTCCTCTTCGGCATCCCCGATCTGGATCATCGGTCCAAACCGCCCGATCTTTGCATAAACGTTCCTTCCAGTCTTGGGGTCCTTGCCCAGCAGGCGCTCACCGCTGAACTTCTCCGAGGTCTTCATAGTCTCTTCTACCTGCTTGTGAAAGGGCCAGTAAAACTCTTTGATCACAAGATTCCAGGCCTTTTGTCCGCTGGCAATCTCATCAAACTCTTTCTCCACATTGGCCGTGAAGTTATAATCCAGGATATCCCTGAAATATTCCAGCAGGAAACTGTTCACAACGGTTCCGATATCCGTCGGGAAGAGTTTGTTCTTCTCCTGCCCAACGACTTCTGTTTTAATGCTTTCGGTGATCTTGCCCTTTTTCAGCAGCAGGTAATCGTATGGTCGTTTTTCGCCATCCCGGTTTTCTTTCACCACATATTCCCTTTTTTGAATGGTGCTGATGGTGGGCGCATAAGTCGATGGGCGCCCGATGCCCAGGTCCTCCAGTTTTTTTACCAGGCTGGCTTCCGTATAGCGAGGCGGTGATTTCGTAAAGCGTTCCGTGGCATCCATTTCCATCAGGGGAAGGAGCTGCCCTACTTTGAAGGGCGGCAGGATCCCTTCTGCGGCTTCCTCGTCCTCATCATCGGTCGACTCAAGGTACACTTTCAGAAAACCGTCAAACTTCAGCACTTCGCCCGTGGCAACAAGCTTTTCTTTGTTAGTCGATATCCCGATGGTGACATTGGTCTTTTCCAGGAGGGCATCCGCCATTTGCGATGCCAGGGTCCGTTTCCAGATCAGCTCGTAGAGGCGCTGCTCAGAAGCGTCGGCACCTGCATTCATCACGTTCATATACACAGGGCGAATGGCTTCGTGGGCTTCCTGTGCACCCTTGGTTTTGGTGGCATACTTCCTGACCTTGATATATTCAGGCCCAAAGTTCTTTTCTATTTCTTTTTTGGCCATGGCAATGGCGGTACCCGAAAGATTTACCGAGTCGGTACGCATATAGGTGATCTTCCCCGACTCATAGAGTTTCTGGGCCACCGTCATGGTGCGGGCTACCGAGAAGCCAAGCTTGCGGCTGGCCTCCTGCTGCAGCGTCGAAGTGGTAAACGGGGGTGCCGGCGATTTTTTGCCCGGCTTGGTTTCGATTTGTTCAACCGTAAAGGTGGCATCGGTGCATTGCTCCAGGAAAGCATTAGCTTCCTTTTTGGTGTTGAATCGCTTGGGAAGTTCTGACTTAACCATCACCACCTGCCCATTGTGCTCCACTTCAAATATCGCCGAGATTTTAAAAGAAGCCGTAGCTTTAAAAGCCTGGATCTCCTTTTCGCGCTCCACGATGAGCCGCACAGCTACCGACTGCACGCGCCCTGCCGATAAGGCCGGCTTTACTTTGCGCCATAATAATGGTGAGAGCTCAAAGCCCACCAGCCGGTCAAGCACCCGCCGCGCCTGCTGGGCGTTCACCAGGTTACGGTCAATTTTTCGTGGAGTCTCTATGGCATCCAGTATGGCCTTCTTTGTAATCTCATGGAAGACAATACGCCGGGTGCGTTCTTCATCCAGTTTCAGGCTTTCGGCCAAATGCCAGGAGATGGCCTCACCTTCACGGTCCTCATCAGTGGCAAGCCATACCGTTTCCGCCTGGTCTGCCTGCTTTTTTAATTCGGCAAGCAAGGACTTCTTATCGGAAGGTACCTCATAAAGGGGGGTGAAATTCTTATCGATCTCTATCCCTATGCTATTGGTGGGAAGGTCGCGTACGTGGCCAAAACTCGACTTGACCTTGAAATCTTTTCCAAGGAAGCCTTCAATGGTTTTGGCTTTGGCAGGTGACTCAACAATGACCAGGTTTTTTATCATAGCTTTGCATTTTCGCGCCCAAAAGTAATAAAACAAATATAAATATTAAGAAAGGGATGTTAAAATGTTAAACAAGTTTTTAAGCCCCGGAAGAAAAACCTGTGGCGGAACGGGCGATCCCGGCCTGCAAGTCTGGTTTTTATTCCTTTAAGGAAAAAATGGGGTCAAAAGTTTAATGACAGTCAAAAAATCTGCAAAGAAAAGAAATTCCTTGCGGATGACACCATCACAGGCTGGCTTTTTGTCGCGAAAAAGGTATTTTTTCAGTAATTTTGCCATCCTTAACCAAAAGCTTGATTGGTTTATTTAACTGAAATTCAAAGGGTGAATAAAAAACTATATATTGAGACCTACGGGTGCCAGATGAATTTCTCCGACAGCGAGATCGTGGCCTCGGTCATGACCGATCATCATTATTCTGCTACCCAGGACCAGCAGGAAGCCGATGTGATCTTCCTCAACACCTGTTCTATTCGCGACAATGCCGAACAGAAAGTGCTCAATCGCCTGAAACAACTGCAGAGCCTCCGGCGTAAAAAACCAGGTTTGATCATTGGAGTGCTGGGCTGCATGGCCGAACGGTTGAAGGAGTCACTGCTGGAAGAAAATGAACTGGGCATGCGGGTCGATATGGTGGTGGGCCCCGATGCCTACCGTGACCTCCCCCAGCTGATGCTCGATGCCGAAGGCGGGCACAAGGCCATCAATATCATCCTTTCGGCTGAGGAGACTTATGCTGACATTACCCCCGTGCGATATGCTTCCAATGGCGTTTCCGCTTTTATCTCCATCATGCGGGGTTGCCAGAATTTTTGCTCTTATTGTGTTGTACCCTTCACCCGGGGAAAGGAACGCAGTCGCGATCCGCAAACCATTGTAATCGAAGCACGGGAACTGTTTGAAACAGGGTTCCGCGAAATCACCCTGTTGGGCCAAAACGTCAACTCCTTCCATTGGAAAGATGAGGAGAAGAACCTCACCACAGGCTTCCCGGAATTAATGGAAATGGTGGCCGGCATAAGCCCCCTGTTGCGCGTAAGGTTTGCCACCTCCCACCCCAAGGATATGTCGGATGAACTGCTTGCTGTCATTGCCCGAAACCCTAACATCTGCCATGCCATCCATCTGCCCATGCAGTCGGGCAGCAGCAGCGTCCTCAAACGGATGAATCGCAAATACACCCGCAAGGATTATATGGAACGCATTGAAGCCATTCGCCGGATCATTCCCGGATGTGCCATTTCCACCGACATCATTGCGGGATTCTGTGGCGAGACCCCCGAAGAACACCAGGAAACCCTCAATATGATGGAATGGGCAGGTTTTGATTTTGCCTTTATGTTTAAGTACTCCGAACGCGAAGGCACCCTTGCCGCCAAAAAATACGAAGACGATATTCCTGAAGAGGAAAAGACCCGCCGACTGCAGGAAATCATTAAACTCCAGCAAAAGCTTTCGCTGAAAAGCAATAAAATAGATGTGGGATCGGTGGTCGAGGTGCTTGTTGAGGGGCTTTCCAAACGCTCAGACAGGCATGTCTCCGGCCGCAGCAGCCACAACAAAGTGGTGGTTTTCCCCGACAAGGGCTACAAGCCCGGCGACTATGTAAAAGTCAGAATTGATTCCTGCACCGCGGCAACCCTGCTGGGAGAAGGGCTGGAGGAGTAAAAAAGGGTTAAAGGTTTAAAGTTCAGGGTTCAAGGTTAGCTTTGTGCAAATTCCATAGAGGTACTTAAAAAATGGAAATTCCTTATTCCTTGTTCATTATTTAAAAGAGTTCAGCCTCTGATCTCCCCACTTCTTAAATCAAAAATCGTTAATCCTTGTTCTTAAATCAAATCAAAAATTTCTCAATCCTTCCAGAGCAGCGCTTCTGCGATCTTCAAATCGGCCGGGGTAGTAATCTTGATGTTCTCGGGGTCTCCTTCCACCAGGAAGAGGCGGTGTCCATCGGCTTCCAGCAGTGTGGCGTCATCAGTAAAGTCTTCTGAGTAATTCCGGTTATAAGCCTTCTTGATCAGGCCGGCCCGGAAGCACTGAGGGGTTTGCACCCTGCGTACCATTTCACGCTGCAAGGGCTGACTAAGAGCGTGGTCTATCAGGCGCAATGAATCGCTGATCTTTACCACAGGGATGGCATTCCCGAATCTTTCAGCGGAATAAAAAACCTGTTCAATGACCCGTGCCGAAACCAGGGGCCTCACCCCGTCGTGAATGGCTACCAAGGCATCGTCGGGGACCAGCCGCAGACCGCTCTTGACCGAATGAAAGCGCGTTGGGCCGCTAATAGCCAGCTGGTGCGGCTGCCGGAAGTTGTGCTTCTGGCAAAGTTCCTCCCAGAAATTCCAGAGGTTTTCGGGCAAAACCAGCACGAAGGCCAGGGTGGGATCAAAATCAAAAAAGGCCCTGAAAGTCTGCATCAGCACAGGCATTCCGGCAATTTCGAGAAACTGCTTGGGCAGGTCAGACTGCATCCGTGTGCCCGACCCGCCAGCCGTGATCAGCACATACCTTTGCATCAAAAGAGGTTTAAATGATCAGCATGGCATCGCCATAGGTGAAAAAGCGGTACTTTTCCTTCACGGCAATCTTATAAGCTTTCATCAGCAGATCAAAGCCGGCAAAGGCCGAAACCATCATCATCAGCGTGGACTGCGGCAGGTGAAGGTTTGAGATCATGGCGTTGGCCACATTGAATTCAAAGGGCGGGTAAATAAACTTGTTGGTCCATCCTTCAAAGGGTTTTACCATTCCCGTGATAGATACGGATGATTCCATGGCCCGCATGGTGGTGGTTCCCACGGCACACACCCTTTTTTCCCTCATCTTGGCGGCGTTAATGATCTTTGCTGCCTTTTCCTCGATCAGGAACTCTTCGCTGTCCATTTTGTGCTTGCTCAGGTCTTCCACATCCACACTGCGAAAATTTCCCAACCCAGCGTGAAGGGTGATCTCGGTAAACTCCACGCCTTTTAGCTCCAGGCGTTTAATGAGCTGGCGACTGAAGTGCATCCCCGCCGTGGGGGCTGCTACGGCCCCTTCGCGTTTGGCAAACACTGTCTGGTATCGCTCGCGGTCTTCGGGCTCCACAGCACGCCTGATTTGACGGGGTAAGGGCGTTTCACCCAGCATTTCAATGGTTTGCTTGAATTCGTCATAGGTGCCATCAAACAAAAAACGCAGCGTACGCCCGCGTGAAGTGGTATTGTCAATCACCTCGGCGACCAGGTTGTCATCTTCACCAAAATACAATTTGTTACCAATGCGGATCTTGCGTGCCGGATCAACCAGGACATCCCACAAGCGGGTCTCACGGTTCAGCTCGCGCAAAAGGAATACCTCAATCTGGGCACCCGTCTTTTCCTTGGTGCCGTATAGCCGCGCCGGAAATACCTTCGTGTTGTTTACCACCATCACATCCCCGTCATCAAAGTAACCCAGAAGGTCCTTGAACGATTTATGCTCAATGGTCTGGGTCGCACGATTGACCACCATTAATCGCGATTCATCACGATTATCTGTCGGATGCTCTGCAATGAGCTCCGGAGGAAGATTGTATTTGAAATCCGATAATTTCATTTGACAACAATATTATTTTCATCCACCTCTGAAAGTAAGGGCCAAAAGCGGAAAGGGTTTATTACTAAAAGGTTTGCATTTTTTTTGGGAAAGGAATGCAAAGATAATACTTGAAAGCCCCCTTGTCAATACCTTTTTGTAAATAATTGAAGCAAAACCTTGTAAGATTGATAAATGTTGATTTTGAATTGATGATTTTTTTGGGTTTTGATTACACAAACAGGGTTCTTCCTGAATAAAAAAACCATACCACTGCCATACCCGGGTCATAGTTAATACGGAGTTTATTCGGTTTAAACCGAATAAACTCCGTATTAACTCCGTATTAACTCCGAAAATACCTGGACTTCGTTAGGGGGTTACTTCGCCTGAAACGCAGTTACAGCAATCTAAAGGGGAGTTTCAGGCAGTTTTGGGATGAAGGACCTGGATAAGCTTATTTGGGGCATCCAAACCCAGGCTTTACTTTAAATGAAATGGTTTGAGCACCCCGTTCAGGTGCTGGCCAGTTCCCGTAGGTGTTGTTCGAAGGTCTGGATGGTCCAGGCGCCATCGGCCTTGAAGTTGCCGATGCGGGTGCGGCGGAGGCTTTTGAGGTGGGCGCCTGAGTGCAGTTCCTTGCCAAAGTCGCGGGCCAGCGAGCGGATGTAGGTGCCCTTGCTGCAAACCACCCGGAAATCCACTTCGGGCAATTCGTAGCGGGTGATCTCAAATTCGCTGATGACGACTTTGCGTGATTTCAGCTCGGTATGTTCGCCGCGGCGGGCAAATTCGTAAGCCCTTTCGCCTTCAATTTTCTTGGCAGAGAAAAGGGGCGGGATCTGCTCCTGGTGGCCCGAGAGGTTGGCGGCAGCCTGCAAAACCAGTTCGTGGGTAATGTGTCCGGTGGGGTAATGCTCATCCACCTGGGTTTCCAAATCGAAGGAAGGGGTGGTTTTTCCCAGGAAGATGGTGCCGGTATATTCCTTTTCCATTTCCTGGAAGCTTTCGATGCTTTTGGTTTGCTTGCCGGTGCAGATGATCAGCAGTCCGCTTGCCAGGGGGTCAAGGGTTCCTGCGTGGCCGGTTTTGAGTTTTTTGATGCCCAGCACATAGCGCATCATCGACCGTACCTTGTTGACCACATCAAAGGATGTCCACCCGAGGGGTTTGTTGAAGGTCAGTACGGCGCCGTCAATAAAGGATTGAATTTGTTCGGGTTTCTCCATTTGTCAGGATTTAAAACAAGCCGGCCACAATGGCCACGAGCCCAATGATCAGGCAGTAAATGGAGAACCAGGCAATGTTGCCCTTGCGCACGATGTTGAGCATCCAGCGGCAGGCAGCCAGTCCGGCCAGGAAGGCAGCCAGGGTGCCGACGACCAGGGGTAGGGTGTCGGTGGGAACCAGGCTTGCGTTATCTGACATTTTTAGGATCTTCAGAAAGTTAGCCCCAAAGATGGGAATCAAAACCATCAGGAAAGAAAAGCGGATGGCCTTGCCACGTTCGATGCCCAGGTAAAGGGCGGTGCTGATGGTTGCCCCGCTGCGGCTGATGCCGGGCATGACGGCTACGGTCTGGGCCAGGCCGATGAGCAGGGCGCTTTTCAGGTTGACTTCTTTTTCTTTTTTCGGGGCAAAGCGCGTAAGGAATAGAACAACTGCGGTGACCAGCAACATCACCCCCACCAGGACGATGCGGCCCTGGAAGAGCATCTCCACTTTTTCTTCAAAAAGCAAGCCTACAATGCCTACCGGGATGGCAGAGGCCACCAGCAGGAGGACAAAACGGGTTTCGGCATTCCATCGGAAGCGGAAAAGGTTCACGATCAGATCGCGAATGTCTTTCCTGAAGACCACCACCACGCTCATGAAGGTAGCACCGTGGACCAAGATGTTGAAGGTAAAGAAGGTGTCAGGATTTTGAAGCCCGAAAACGGCGCCCCCCAATTCGAGGTGTCCGCTGCTGCTGACAGGCAAAAATTCGGTAAGGCCCTGTAAAAGGCCTAAAATTAAGGCTTCAATCCAGCTCATAAAAACAAGAACATTATATTACCGCTTCGAGGGTTTTGGCTCCGCCGGGGTGTGAGGTTTTTTAGGTGCTCCCTGGCTACCGGCTTCCGACACGTTGGTGGTTCTTTTCATAATGGCATAGAACTCAACTCCAAAACCCAGCAGGACAAGAAAAGGTGCCAGGGTGATCCTGCGGAAACTGAACAGGTCGTAGCTGAACGCATTGGGGTCATCGCTTCCGCCCCCCATCATTAAAACAAAGCCCAGGGCGATAATCACCAGCCCCACGATCATCAGGAAATATTTGGTGCGATCAAACAAGAGCACACGTTGTTCTTTGTTTTTGCTCATGGTGTTTTTGGTTTTTTCGGTATTTCTGTTTTCAGCTCAGTCAATATAGCCCGGCACATTAATACAGGTAAAGGGAATCGGTTTTGATGCGCAGGTATTTTTTTACGGCCATGTGTGTGGAGATCCAGCTGATGAGTATCCCCAGCAGGATGACCATCACGAAAAGGCTGAGCAGCATCCTTGTATCCTGGAAAGTGATCAGCTCGGGGATTTGGCGTTGGCCTGCATAGAGCACGCCCAGCAATAGCAGGATGGCGAGGGAGGCGCCAATGAGGCCCTGGACCACTCCTTTAATGACAAAGGGCTTGCGGATAAACGACTGGGTGGCGCCCACCAGCTGCATGCTTTTAATGAGAAAGCGTTTCGAAAATACGCTCAGACGGATGGTGTTATTGATCAGGGCAAAGGCGATGGCCAGCAACAGCAGGCTGAACAGCAGCAAGCCCAGGCCGATTTTGTGAACATTGTCGTTTACTGATGAGACCAGGTCTTTCTGGTAGTGGACTTCGCGCACGATCCGGTTTATCATCACCTCATCCTCAAATAGCACCAGGCTGTCGGGGTTGGCGTAACTGGCTACCAGCCTGACCTCAATGCTGGGAAACAAGGGGTTGTAACCCAGGAATTCCACAAAATCTTCACCCAGTTCTTCCATCAGGGTTTCGGCTGCCATCTCGCTCGACACGTACTCAGTGGATTTCACCGCCGGCATTACGTCGAGGGTTTTCTGCAAATGGCTGATCTCGGCCGGTTTGGCATTGTCGTGAAGGATGACGGAAAATCCCAGGTTTTCCTTTACGTGATCGGACAGCTTGCGGGCGTGCAGCATCACAAGCCCCAGCAGCCCCAGTACGAACAACACCAGCGTAATGCTCACTACCGTTGAAACATAGGATGTTTTTAGCCGCCTGCCAACAATGGCTTCTTCCTGTTTGGCCATGGATCTCTGCTTTTTATGGCTGCAAAAGTAATAAAAAATTGGGCCTGCACGGGGTTTTTAAGGTTCTTTAACCCAGCCCGAAACAATATTTTTTACGTGGTTTTGTGGTTTTGCCTTATATTTATTCACTGAATGAAAACGAAGCAGCTAAGTGTTTATGTTAATCAGGAAAGGAAAAATATGAAAAGGATTTTATTTGCAATGACTATGCTGGCCTCTGTGGTGTTATTTCCCTCCTGCAACCAGCAGGCTAAAGATGCTGGTGATGAGCCTGCAGGAACCATCATCATCGGCAATAAGAGCGGCGATGATGTGTATTTTCTTGACCGTGTCACCGGCGAAATTCTGGCCATGCTGCCTACCGGTGTGGAGCCCCACGAAGTAGAGGTGTCGGATGACGGACGCTATGTTGTGATTTGCAATTATGGCAACCGGGAGATCCCCGGTAACACCCTGTCAGTTTACGATGTGGAGAAGGCTGAGCTGATCCGCACCATTGACCTGGGAGAACATACCCGCCCGCATGGGATGGACTGGATGGATGGCACAGACATGATGTTGGTGACTACCGAGGGAAGCCAGAGCCTGCTGGTGGTGGATGTGGGAAAGGGAGAAGTGCTGCAGGCTTTGTCCACCGGGCAGGAAGTTTCGCATATGGTTGCGGTAACCCCTGATCATAAGCGCGCCTTTGTTTCGAGCATACGCACGGGTAATGTGACGGTGTTTGACCTGGAGAGCGGTGAGTTGATTGCCCAGCTTTACAGCGGTGTGGGTGCAGAAGGGATTGCCGTAAGCCCGCAGGGCCACGAGGTATGGGTTACCAACCGGGGCGAGAATACCTTGGCGGTGTTCGACACAAATAGCATGGAACGCCTTGCCACCATTGATTGCGGCGACTTCCCCATCCGTTGTAAGTTCTCGCCTGATGGTAGTTTGTTTGTGGTGAGCAATGCCCGCTCGGGCGATGTGGCCGTTTTTGATGCCAATGAAAGAAGCCTGCTGGCTAAGGTGAAAATGACACCGCCGGTGCCTGAAGAAGAAGATCCCGAAAGGTATTTCGCCGATTTTGAGGGAACCTCGGTTCCCATTGGCCTGGTGGTTCCTGATAATCAGTTTGCCTATGTGGCCAACACCCGTTCGGACGCTGTCACGGTGATCAGTCTGGAGACCTTTGAGATCATTGAGCATTTTGCAGCCGGCAAAGAACCTGATGGCATAAACTTTTCGCCTTTGATGCCAGCGGTCAGGAAATAATCCTGCAGGAAGGCTATTTGTCATAATTTCCAAAAGACAAGGTAAGATTGCGTAATTTTGGAGAAACAAAAGAACAAGCATATGGCAAACCGCATTATGGATCCCATCGGACGTTTGATGGGACTGCGCTATAAATCGCACCCCTGGCACGGGGTGGAGATCGGGAAAAATGCCCCCGATCAGATCACCTGCTTTGTGGAGATGGTTACCACCGACACGGTGAAATACGAGGTGGATAAGGTGAGTGGTTACCTCAAGATTGACCGTCCCCAAAAATACAGCAATGTGTTGCCAGCGCTCTACGGTTTTATTCCGCAGACCCTTTGCCATAAGAAGGTGGCCGAACTGGCCATGGAAAAGACCGGCCGCGAAGATATCAAGGGAGACTATGACCCGCTGGATATTTGCATCCTGACGGAAAAGTCCATTTCGCACGGCAACATTCTGGCAGAATCTATCCCCATCGGGGGGTTCAGGCTCATTGACCGCAACCAGGCCGACGATAAGATCATCGCCGTTTTAAAGGATGATGCGGTATATGGTGCCATGCGCGAAATTGCCGAATGCCCTGCCCCGGTCATTGAAAGGCTAAAGCATTACTTCCTCACCTACAAGGATCTTCCCAACACCAAGCTCGATGTGGAGATTACCCATACCTATGATGCTCAGGAAGCCAAAGAGGTGATTCGCCGCTCGATGGAAGATTACCGGATGAAGTTTGAGGATTTTGACAGCCTTTTATCGCAGGTGGAAGTATAGACCATTGTTTTTCAGGGGATCAGGAGCTTATAGCGTTTCCCCGGAAGAGGTTTCACAAGGCCTTTGAATTCCAATCCTAACAGCAAGGCAGAGATCTTGCTGACGGTAAAGCCTGCCTGGGAAACTAGGAGGTCGATGCTTGCTTCCGGATTTTCCCGCAGGAAATCGACCATTTTCTCTTCATCGCCATCCAGCTCAGCAAAAAGGGCGGGTTGAATGGCTTTCTTTGGATCTTTCTTGATATCCCACCCCATGATATATTCGAGGTCGGCCACGCTTTCGAGCAGATTGGCCTTATTGGTCTTGATCAGGACGTTGCAGCCCTTGCTGTAGAGGTCGGTGGTTCTTCCGGGCAGGGCAAAGACGTCGCGGTTGTAGCTGTTAGCGATGTTGGCAGTGATGAGGGCGCCGCCACTGTCGGCTGCTTCAATGACGATGACCGCATCGCAGAGGCCTGCGATGATACGGTTTCGTTTGGGGAAATTCTCGCGGTCGGGCTGGGTCTGGGTAAGGAATTCGGTGACAAGGGCCCCTTGCTTTGCGATTCGCTTAGCCAGTTGCTGATGCAGGGGCGGGTAAATACGGTCGAGGCCATGACCTAATACGGCGATGGTTTCCAGGCCAGTATCAAGTGCTTTCTTGTGGGCGCAGGCATCCACGCCATAGGCCAGTCCGCTTACCACCAGGGCGTTATGAGGCACCAGGCCTTCCACGAGGGCATTGCATTTATCCCGCCCGTATTCAGTCATGCTGCGCGTACCCACAATGCTGATCACCTTTGACGCATTCAGCCAGGCGTCGCCTTTTACGAAGAGCATGACCGGGCCGTCTTCGCAGTGCTTGAGGCGTGCGGGGTAGTCCTTGTCGAGAAAGAAAAAAGTTTTGATCCGGTGCTTCTCAATGAACAGCATTTCCTTCTCCGCGCGATCGAAGACCTGATGATTTAGAACAGCCTTAGCCAGGTTTTCGCCGATGCCGGGAATCTTGAGCAGGTTGTTTTTCCCTTCCCTGAAAATGGGTTCTACACCGCCGCAATAGCTGATGAGCTTTTTGGCTGTGACGCCCCCCACACCCGGGATCAAACTCAGGGATATCTGGTAGAGGAGTTGCTGATCCATCCTGAAAGCTGAAAATAGGACATGCTTCGAAAAGCGGAAATAAAAGTAAGACGAAATTTGGATGCAAGCAAGTTGAAATTGTATTTTCCCTTTTTCCTTCGGTGAAAAGTGGTAAATTTAGCGGCATGGAAGGTAAGGCTCAGGAAAAAGTGCTGGTATGCCCCCTGGCGTGGGGCCTTGGACACGCCACGCGCTGCGTCCCCATCATCCAGGCCCTACTGAAGCGAGGCAGAGCAGTGGTGGTGGCGGCTGATGGAGCACCCCTTGATTTCCTTAAGCAAGAGTTTGGGACCCGGGTTGCGTATCACAGGTTTCCAGGGATGATCGTCCGTTATCCTGAAAAAGGGCGGTTAGCGGTTCAGATACTTTTTCAATTGCCCGCTTTTTTGCTCTCCGTGATAAAAGAACACCGGCAACTGAAAAAACTTATCCGCGATACTGGGGCCACCCTCTTGATTTCTGACAACCGTTACGGGCTGTGGAATAAAAAGGTTTTTTCGGTCTTTATGACCCACCAGGTGTTTATCCAGGCTCCAGAGTACTGGAAATGGATTGAACCATTGCTCTGGCGATTGACCCGGTGGTTTATCCGGCCTTATGACCATTGCTGGATTCCTGATTTTCCTTTTGAGCCAAATTTGTCGGGCAGGCTATCGCATGGAAGGAGCCTTCAGAATCTTCATTTTATCGGGCCCCTCAGCAGGTTTTCTGCAATCGCTGAACAGGATTATGAAAACCCCTTGCCGGAAGGCTTCCCAAAGGAGTATTACCTGGTATTGCTATCGGGCCCTGAACCCCAGCGCAGCTTGCTGGAAGAAATCCTGAAGAAGCAATTTGAGACCACTTGCCTGCCTGTTGTTTTTGTGCTTGGCAAGCTGGGGGTTGAACAGAAAGAGCAAAAAGAAAAACTGCTGATCTTTAATCATTTCGCAACACCGCAGTTAGCCTTCTTAATCAAAAATGCCCGCCTGGTGATTTGCCGGTCGGGCTATTCGAGTATTATGGATCTGGCAGTATTCGGGAAAAAGGCTTTGCTGATCCCTACGCCCGGTCAGACTGAGCAGGAATACCTGGGCAGTTTGCTTGAAGAGCAGGGGCAAGCCCATTGCGTGAAGCAGGATCAGCTGGATCTGCAAAGGGATATTGCTCCGGCCATGTTTTATTCCGGCATCCTGAAGATAGACCGGCATGATGGGTTGCTTGAAAAGGCCCTGGACGAATTCCTGAAAAAGATTTAGTAGGTCTTGGTCATAGTGGAGGGAACCACGATGATGAAGTCAGCCAGGCCGTGGTTTCCTTCCTCAAGGCTCGTAGTGTCGTCTTGTTCCACCGTGCTGATGGTGATCATTTTCAGCTTTTCATCCAGCTGGCGCAGATACCAGTATATTCCCTCAAAGTTGTTGGAATGGTAGGCGCCGTGGTAATGGACGAAAACGCCGCTGCGGTTCAGGTTCTGGTAAATGAAATGGGCCATGGTAGCATCCTTGATGGCTTGTGCCTTGGGGAAATTGTCGCTGACGTGGCCAGGCATTCCACTCATCTCCATCATGGCCTTATAACCTGGCAGTTCAGGGTCATAGGCAGGGGGAAGGGGGGCGATGTAACGCTTGGCCTCTGCAGGCAGTGAATCGAGGCCTTCAAAACCTTGTCGGTTGACCAGGGCGGCATATCGGCGGGGAATGTTGGTGGCAATGAAGGGTAACTTGTTTTCGCGGGCAAGCATCACCAGGGGCTGATAGTCGTTATTGTAATTGTTCCAGAGCTTTGCCTCAGCCTTGAAGTTGCGCTCGTTGATGAGGTCCGAAAGGTACTCATCGAGGATCAACTGGTTGTCGGCTTCAAACATTTCGGCGCCCAGCACCAGGTTGTTGCCAATCTTATTGAAAAGTTCCAGGGAGAGTTCGAGTTGCAACCAATGTGCAATGGGGTTGTTATGAAGTTCGCCGAATAAAACGACTTGGGTTTTGCTTGCGGCTTCCAGCAATTGTCCGAAGTCGGCGGGCTGCCCGTTTTGGTTGTAAATCCGGTATGCGGGTTTTTCCTGGGCCTGGACAAAGGTTAAGGCTAAGATTAAGGTCAAGGATGTGAGCGTTCTTTTCATAGAAAATGGATTAAGGATTGCACAAAAGGCTGTAGAGGCCTTGCAAAAAAACAACTTGCCGTGTGATATGTTCAGGTTTAGCGGGGTCCGTTTTTTTTCAGGCCGTTGCCCGAGAAGGAAAGGGGCAACAGGTCATGTACATTTTCCACCACGAGTATTTTTCCGTCTTCTTTGGTCAGCAGGACTTTTATGGGGGCATTCTGAAGGATCTCATATTCAAGCAGGACTTGCCTGCAAGCCCCACAGGGAGACACAGGTTCGTCGAGTTTGAGCCGGGTGGATTTTGCACTCACAGCGATTGTTTTCATGGAGACCCCCGGGAACATGGCGGAAGCGGCAAAGACGGCCACCCGTTCGGCACAGAGACCGCTGGGGTAAGCCCCATTCTCCTGGTTGCTGCCTGTGATGATCTCCCCGTTTTCAAGCAATACGGCGGCGCCTACAAAAAACTCGGAATAGGGGGCATAGGCTTTTTCGGTCATTTCCCTGGCCATAACCACCAGCTGCTGTTCCTGCTGGCTCAGTTCTTCAAGGCTGTCAGCCTCATAAATATGGAAACTCAGGTGTTTTTTGATCATGCATTATCCATTAGAAGGTTCACCCCAAAACCGGCAGCTTTGGGATGGGTAAATTTAACGACTATTCCTTAATCCTCAAAATTTATATATTTCACAACCTGAACGGCCTATTAAACAAAATCTATTCGGGCGCGTTGCATTTATAAAGGCTTTTGTTTATCTCCGCCTTTTCAGGCCATTCTACAATTATTCCAGCCTGATCCTTGCAAATTGTATAGAAAATCATTATATTTGTTCAGGTGTGTAAAATGAGGGTGTTTGGTGATATAACAAAACCCTTTCTATTAAAAAACCCGATGTATAACAAAAAAAGAAAAAAACTATGGATAAGTCAACAGGAAAAGCAATCGTAGGTTTTATTTTCGGAGCAGCCATGGGTGTTGCAGCAGGTATGTTGTTTGCGCCCAACAGCGGAAAGGAAACCCGCAAGAAGATTCAGAAGAAATCCAAGGAATATTCTGATGAAGTGGCCCACAAAGTGGGAGAGAAAATTGATGACCTCAAGGAATTTGTCAATGAGGTGACCGAGGAAACCAAGGCAAGGGTAAAAAAGGTCACAGAAGAGAAGAAAGCCTGACGTTCTTCTTAACCAAAAAAAACATCAATGGAAGGTAAATCATTTCTGGAAAACATTTCCGGGCTGAGGGACAATTTGCTGAAGTATCTCGAAACAAATGTTTCCTATTATGGCCTTGTGGCTTATGAGAAAGCTGTAAAAGTTATCACCAGTCTTGTGACAAACAGTCTCATTGTTTTGATCATGCTGCTGGCGTTGGTATTTCTCTCAGGAGCCGCAGGGCTGTATTTCGGCCATTTACTGGAAAGCTACGAATTGGGTTTGTTAATTGTTGGTGGCTTTTATCTCCTGCTCGGAATTGTTTTCATTATCTTCCGGAAAAAGATTTTTTCCAGATATGTCATCAAGTCGCTTGGTGAGGTCTTCTTCCAAAATGATGAAACGGAAACCAAGTCTTAAACCTGAGCCTTATGAATACTTCCCGATTTAAGAATATAAGGACCCTCAACGACATCAAGCTTGAGAAGGCGCGTCTCCGTTATGAAATGCTTGCAGCAGAGAATAACCTGCATGATAACCTTGAGGGGGTGCAGCGGCTCTTTACGATGAATGGACTTGTTACCCGTTTATCAGCGGGGTTTCTTTTTGCCCAGGACGTTTATTCAAAATTCAATAACGTTTTTTCCTGGTTCAGGAGAAAGAAGTCGTCAAAAGTAGATGCTGACGCAAACGAATAAATTGCTTATTCTGCTTCAAAACGAATTTTCAGGTTAACAATCTCAGGGCGGTTGCCTATTCTTAAAGGCGGCCCCCAGGTGCCAATACCATTGGAGACATATACTTTCATCCCTTCAATTTCCCCCAATCCATAGCCAATTTCAAAAATGGCGTTGACGATGTAGTTCAGCGGCCATAGCTGGCCGTGATGGGTATGCCCCGACAACATCAGGTCGGCTCCTGCCCTGGCTGCGATTTCAGGATGATAGGGCTGGTGATCCATGACAATTACAGGCAGCGCCTTGTCGGTTTTTTCAATTAATACTTCAATGGGTTGCCGTTCCTTTCCTGCAAAACGGTTTCGCTGAAGATCTTCCCGTCCAACCAAATAAAAGCTATCGTCAATTTTCAGGACCTGATCGCGGAGCATATGGACCCCGTGTTCCGTAAGATATTTGTAAGCCTGTTCGGGGCCACCGATGTATTCGTGGTTGCCCATCACACCATACACGCCCAAGGGAGCCCTAAGCTGCTTTAATATTTCGCCTGTATTTTGCCTGATCACCGGGGCCAGGTCTTCATCCAGGATGTCGCCCGGTAACAGGATAATATCGGGATTTAAGGCATTGACCTTGTTGACGATGCGCGTCAGCTTTCCATTGCCAATGATGGTTCCCAAATGGATGTCGGACATGACAGCGGCGTTGAGGTGTTGCATGCCCGGGCTTGTTTTTGGAATGGTGACCTCAACCGTCCGGATAATTGGATTTCGGGCGTTGATGTATCCTGCAATAATGATCAGTACAACCAGGGCTATACTTCCTGCCATCAGGTATTGCTTGAATTGTCCGTAATGGTCGCGCACAAAACCGGGGTAAAAGGGGATCAGGTGATTGACCAGCCGCAATACATCAAAAAAGAATACGATCAGGAAGAAATACAGCATAGCACCCAGCCAGAATGAGCCGGTCCATACCAACAGGTCACTGACAGGACCCAGCCAGATGCGCTCGAGGAAACGGCCGGCAATGAACGTAGCAGCAAGGGCCCAGAACATTACAATGTAGGCTGTTCTTATCCCACTTCCGGGGGGAAGGACCTGCAAGCCCCGCTTGAAAATGTAAAAATTGACTAAACTGTAAATGAGTATTACGATCGAAAAAAACAGGATAAAGGCCATTTTACGCATGGGAGTTAATTTAACTAATTATCCTAACAGAAATGAATGACAAATGTTTATGGGTAGCTGGATTGAACAATTACTTTTACCGGTGGTTGGAGTAATAAAAATAACCCTCTAATTTGTTTTATCAGGAAATGAAAGAAAAAACAGCCATTATAACAGGCGCCACCTCAGGGATCGGTAAAGAAACAGCCAAAGCTTTAGCCATAGAAGGTATGAAGTTAGTGCTTCCGGTCAGGAATATGTCTAAAGGTGAGGCCTTACGTGAGGAGATTCATAAACTTACCGGCAATGGCAGTGTTGAGCTCCATGAATGCGACTTGTCCTCAATGGATTCAATCCGTGCTTTTGCCAAAGATTTCAATGAAAAGTATGACCGGTTGGATGTATTGGTCAATAATGCCGGGGTTTGGGAGATGAAACGCAGGGAGTCGAAGGAAGGCATAGAGAAAACCTTTGCCATCAACCACCTGGCACCTTTTCTGATGACCAATCTGTTGCTGGAAAAATTGAAAGCAAGCGCCCCATCGCGGATTATTACCATTTCGAGTATGGCTCATAAGGGAGGGAAGATTCGCTTTGATGACCTTGAAGGAAAACGGAGCTGGAGCTGGATGGGCTCATATGCACAGAGCAAGCTTGCCAATCTGTTTTTTACCCGTCATCTGGCCAAAAAACTGGAAGGCACAGGGGTCGTGGCCAATTGCCTTCATCCGGGAGTGGTGGCCACGCATCTCTTTGATAAAATGCCCAAAATATTGCATGGCCCCATGAAGCTGGTGATGATACCCCCTGAAAAAGGAGCTGAAACATCCGTTTACCTTGCCACCTCTCCAGAGGCACAGCATTTCAGCGGTGAGTACCTGGCAAAAAAGAAGATCCGGAAAACCAGCGCATATACCTATAACAAGGAAGTTGCAGAAAAACTCTGGAAAGTAAGCAAGCAATATACCGGACTTTAATCTCCCTTAAGACATGGAAAAAGACCCCCGAAAGCCAAACCACCTGAAGGGACAGACGAGTCCCTATCTCATTCAGCATATGTATAATCCGGTGGACTGGCATCCTTGGGGGGAAGAGGCCCTGGACCTGGCGAGACGGGAAAACAAACCCCTGCTGGTCAGCATTGGCTATTCGGCCTGTCACTGGTGTCATGTAATGGAGAAGGAGAGTTTTGAAGACAGGGAAGTGGCACGGCTGATGAATCATTATTTTGTCTGTATAAAAGTGGACCGTGAAGAGCGCCCTGATATTGACCATCTTTACATGAATGCCGTACAAATGATCACTGGTCAGGGTGGCTGGCCGCTGAACTGTTTTGCACTTCCCGACGGTAAGCCTTTTTGGGGTGGGACCTATTTTCAGAAAGAACAATGGAAAAATATCCTGATTCGGGTGGCCGAACTATTCATGAACCAATATCAGGAGGTTGAGGAACAGGCTAAGCAGATCACGCAGGGCATTGCCGACAGCAGTTTTATCAAGGTCAATGAGGGCAGAGCAACTTTTGGCAGGGATGAAGCCAGGGAGATGTTTGAAAACCTGATGGGATATATGGACCGGTACAAAGGCGGTACCCAGGGAGCCCCCAAATTCCCACTGCCCAATAATTATGAGTTTTTATTGCATTACCATTACCAATCAGCGAATGCTGAAGCCCTTGACCAGGTGCTGTTGTCCCTGCGGAAGATGGCTATGGGAGGTATTTATGACCAGCTTGGGGGTGGTTTTGCCCGCTATGCTACCGATACGGATTGGAAAGTCCCGCATTTTGAGAAAATGCTCTACGATAATGCCCAGCTGATCTCCCTGTATTCCAACGCATTTAAGGTAAACCCTGACCCATTGTTCAGGCAGGTGGTTTATGAGTCCATTGATTTTGTTAAGCAGGAACTCACTTCCCCCACTGGGCTATTTTTTTCAGCCCTGGATGCCGACAGCGAAGGTGAGGAGGGCAGATTCTATGTATGGACAGAAGCGGAGATTGATAGGATCCTTGGGCAAGATGCTGACCTTTTGAAGCAGTATTATCATTTGGGAGGAAAAGGTCTTTGGGAGGATGGCAGGAATATCCTGATCAGGGATGAGTCGGATGAGGTTTTTGCAGCAAAGCATTCCCTCGACAAGCAGGAATTGGATGAAAAGATTAATCAAGCAAAGGCCCGTCTGCTTGAAGCCCGCAGTTTGCGCAACAGGCCCGGTCTGGATGATAAGATACTTGTCAGCTGGAACGCCATGATGATCAAGGGCCTGGCCGATGCCTATGCAGCCTTTGGAGAACAGGCGTTTCTGGATTGGGCGATCAATGCTTCCGAAACAATCTTAGAGATTGCTAAAAGGGAAGATGGTGGTTTGTATCGCAACCTGAAAGGGGAGCGCCCTTCCATTCCTGCCTTTCTTGAAGACTATGCCTGGCTGACGAATGCATTGATCCGGCTATACGAAGTGTCGGCCGAAGAGCGGTTTTTATCGGAAGCTTTAAGGCTTGCTGAATATGCCATTACTTCCTTTCATGCCGATGGTACGAGTCTGTTGACGTTCTCCCAGATGGAGGGAGATAAACTCGCCGTCCCGTATTTCGAGTTTCACGATAATGTAATTCCCTCCTCCAACAGTGTGATGGCAAGAAACCTGTTTTACCTGGCTCATTATTTTGAAAAACCGGACTTGGGCCAGCGCAGCTCGGAGATGCTGCGCGATATGCAGCGGCTCTTGAACAAATACAGCAGCAGCTATTCCAATTGGGGTATTTTGCTGCTGCATCATGTGTATCCTTTTCACACAATGGTGATTGCCGGACCTGAAGCCGGCAAGCAGCTGACTCCCGCCTTAAGTGGATACCTGCCCAACCTGATTGTGGCTGCTTCTGAAAAGGAAAAATCTGCGCTTCCGGTTTTTAAAAACCGTCATAACCCATCAAAAACAATGTTTTACGTCTGTATGTTGGGCGCCTGTAAATTGCCTGTCGGGACCTTTGAGGAGGCACTCAGCCAGTTGAGTTGATTTCGCTTTCCGCTTTTTCTTCAAGTCCTTTGCTGCTTGTACTTCCTTCGTTCATCACCTGGTTTTGTTGATTGATTGATTCCTGATGAATCAGCCTGAGCATATCATTGACAAAACTGTTGCTCAAGCCCTTTTTCTCACCCAGGGCAAGGTTTTTTCGTACCACTTCGGCCCAGCGCCTGCTTTGAAGAATGGTGATGTTGTTTTCCTTTTTGTAAAGTGCAATATTTTTGGCCACATTCATTCTTCTTTCCAGGATTTCAATGAGCTGTTCGTCATAAATGTCAATCTTTCCACGGAGTTCCTCCAGAACGTTCAGGAAATTGGTGTCGTTCGATTCGGGGCTTCGCATTACCAGCCTGTCCAGAATGCAAGTCAGCATGCGTGGCGTAACTTGTTGTGCTGCATCACTTAGGGCTACCGAAGGATCGGTATGCGATTCAAGCATCAAGCCGTCAAAGTTCAAATCCATAGCCTTTTGGGAAACCTCCAGAAGCATGTGGCGGTTTCCGCAAATATGACTCGGATCGCAAATCAGGGGCAGATTCTCTATCCGTTGTTTCAGTTCAACAGGGATCAGCCAGTGCGGAGTATTGCGGAAGGCCGTTTTTTCGTAGCTTGAAAAGCCCCGGTGTATGGCGCCAATCCTTGTAATCCCGGCTTTTTTCAGGCGCTCAATGGCTCCAAACCACAATTCAAGTTCAGGATTTATCGGGTTTTTTACCAGCACGGTAACATCAGAACCTTCCAGTGCGTCGGAGATTTCCTGAACTACAAAAGGATTGGCCGTGCTTCTGGCCCCGATCCATATATGGTCAACACCGTATTTGAGCGCTTCATATACATGCTTCGCATTTGCAACTTCTGTAGCTATACCCATGCCAGTTTCTTCCTTTACCCTTTTGAGCCAGGGCAGGGCTATGCTCCCCATCCCTTCAAAAGTGCCGGGACGGGTGCGCGGCTTCCAGATTCCTGCCCTGAAGATATCCACCTTGCCGCTCGCTGCCAGTTCGCGGGCGGTTTGTAAAACCTGAATTTCGGTCTCAGCGCTGCAAGGCCCCGAAATGACCAGGGGCCGTTTTTTGTATTGCTTCCAGCTGGTTATTGGTTCAACCTGTAATACTGCTTTCATAGCTTAGGGGTTTTAACTGAGAATTTTCTGAATTTTATTAGCCTCCCGGATAAGTCCGGTCATCTCCGCTTTTTTGTTTTGCGTGATATATTCTCGGAAAAGTTCCAGCTTTTCAATATAGGTATTGAGAACCTCCACGACATAATTGTTGTTTTGCTGAAAAACAGGCACCCACATTTCTGCTGAACTTTTTGCAAGGCGTACAGTGGATGCAAAGCCTCCGCCAGCCAAGCTGAGGATACGTTTTTTGTCCTTTTCCTTTTCGAGTACACAAAGCGAAAGGGCAAAGGAGGAGATGTGTGAAATGTGCGAAACATAGGCAGCGCTCATATCGTGTTCTTCCGCATTCATGTATATCAGCCGCATATTAATTGTTTTAAACATTTTGCGAACTGTCCTCAGGGCAAAAGGAGCGCTTTGATCTTTGTCGCATATTATGGCACATTTGTAATCGAACAACTTACTTACTGCAGCCAATGGACCTGAAAACTCGGTCCCTGCCATAGGGTGGGCGGCCACATAATGCCTGCGGTTCGGGTGTTTTTTTACAAGCCTTAGCAAACCCGCCTTGGTCGAGCCCATGTCAGTAACCGTTTTTTGTGTCCCTCCTACTTGGTCCAGAACCCTTGGTAACAAGCTTTCCATGGCATCGACTGGGGTGGCAAGAATGATCAGGTCAGCACACTGCACTGCGTTTTCGAGTGTATCGGTCTCATCGGCCAGACCTCCAAGTTTTGCAATGGCCGCATGTTGCCGATCACTTTCAACGCCAATAATGCGGCTGGCAAAACCCCGCTTTCGAAGGTCAATGGCAAGAGAACCCCCAATTAATCCCATTCCGACAATACAAACTTTCATTTCGAATCTTTTAGAAATTCTTGAATTCTCTTCCTTGCTTCTTTGAGCGTTTCAACGGGGCTGCATAATGATACCCTGATATGGTTCCGACCATTGTTGCCGAAGATTATTCCCGGGGTAAGGAATACCCTGGCATGGAATAAAAGCTTGTTGCTGAGTTCAATGGCACTGGTATAGGTTTCAGGGATCTTACCCCAGAGGAACATGCCAGCCTGGTTTGGACGTACAGCACAGCCAATAGCATCTAATATCTCCCTTGCAATAATTTGTCGCTCACTGTACACCCTGTTCATTTCTTCATACCATGCATCGGGTGCAGCCAGTGCTTCTGCCGCAGCCATTTGCAAAGGCCTGAACATGCCTGAGTCCATATTGCTTTTAACCTTGAGCACAGCCTGTATGTAGTCTTCCTGCCCGGCCAGCATGCCGATGCGCCAGCCTGCCATGTTTTGTGATTTGCTGAGCGAGTTCAGTTCAAGGCAAACGGTTTTGGCACCAGGCACCGCAAACAGGCTTAACTTTTGGTCGTTCAGAATGAAACTGTAGGGGTTGTCATTGCATATCAAAATCTGATTTCGCAGCCCAAAATCAACCAGTTCTTTGAAAAACGCCGGATTTGCCTTTGCACCCGTTGGCATGTGCGGGTAGTTCACCCACATCAGTTTTACCTTTTCGAGCCCTTGATTTTCCAATAAGGCGAGGTCGGGGAGGCAGTCATACTCTTCAAGAACAGCGTAAGTCCTGAGTTTTCCTCCCAGCAAGGAGGCTGCCGATCCATAAGTAGGGTAGCCCGGGTCAGGGATCAGTACTTCATCCCCAGGATTAACAAATGCCATGGTTATGTGCATGATGCCCTCTTTTGAACCCATCAGGGGCAGGATCTCCCTTTCCGGATCAAGGTTAACGCCGAAATGCACTGAATACCATTTAGAAAAGGCCTGGCGCAATTCTGGTATGCCCTTGTAAGACTGATAGCCATGGCTGTTCCGGTCGCGGCTGTTGCTCAACAGGGCTTCGATAGTTTTTTCTGACGGGGCAAGATCCGGGCTACCGATGCCCAGATTGATCACATCGATGCCTGCCTTTCGCATTTGCTCAATTTCCCTAAGTTTTTGCGAAAAATAGTATTCCGTTATGGAATGTATTCTTTCAGCGGCCGGTATGTACATGGTTCATTTCTTTTGATAAGTTTGAAACCCCATTGCTGGCAGGCGGCCTTGCCCCCGGGTGGTATAGCCCCAAAACCCATAGTTTTTGGAGCTTTTTTTCAAGATCGCTGATTGTCTTATGAGCGTGGTCAGAATCGATAAAAAGCATATCCGCATGGAAGATATACTCCCATGTTGAACCAATCAGTGGCAGCGACTGGAGCATACTAAGATTTACACCGGCATTGGCCAGCGGATTTAATACTTTTACCAGCCCGCCTGGCACATTGGGGGCAATAAAAGCCAGGCTTGCCTTCACCGGAAGGTTTTTTTCCAAGGGGGCTGCCTTGGTTCCAACAACCAGGAAACGGGTGAAATTCTCCTTATTGGTTTCGATGGATGAAGCCAAAATTGACAAACCATAAATACCTGCCGCTTGCTTGCTGCCAACAGCTCCCGTGCCCCAAAGTCCTTTTTCACTGATTTCGCGTGCGCTGAGGGCCGTATCATACGATTCCACAAGCCTGATGCCAGGGTACTTCAGAAAAAAATCTTCGGTCTGCGACAGGGCCATTGGATGCGATCGTACCTCCCTCAGGTCCCCTGGGTTTTGGCCTGGCAGGCCCATTAAATGCTGAGAAATTCGTAGGTAAACCTCACCCAAGACTTGAAGGGAAGCATTTCTGATCAGCGAGAAATTTGGCAACAGGCCTCCCGCCAGGGAGTTCTCAACGGCCATTACACCAAAGGATGCCCTACCGGTGGCCACCTGATTAACCAGACCTCTGAAATCCATGCACTCCAATGGAGAGAACTCCCTGCCATAGAATAGCATGGCCGCCTCTTCATGAAAAGAACCTTTAATGCCTTGTATTGCTATTTTTTCCATAAACCCGCAAAAAAAAAGCCCCGCATTTGCGGGGCCTGGTTCATATTTCCTCATATTTCCTCAAGAGCAAACATCATAACGCCAGACCCCTTTCCCACCATAGTAGAAAAAGAAATAAAAATAGTTGGCGAAATATGTAAAACTCTGGTTCATGCCTTAGTTTGTCACTGCAATGATAATACTTTTTCTTTTTATCACAACACAGAAAACAAATTTTAACAAAAAATTAATTAAATGTTTAGATATATACATTTGTTGAATTACGCTGTAATGATTCGTGTTTTATATAAGAAGAAATTGATTTATATTCGCAAAAAAAACAGGATATGCAAAGAGAAGAAGCTTTGGAACTTCTGCATCAGTATGTAAAAAACCCGCGAATGATCGCCCATTGTCTGGCATCGGAGGCTGTACTCCGGGCTCTTGCCCTTCGCCTGGGCGAGGATCCTGATAAATGGGGAATAGCGGGTTTGCTTCACGATTTGGATGTTGAAGTTACAGAGGGCGACATGCACACCCACGCTATGGAAACCGCGAGAATACTGAAGGAAAAAGGACTCCCTGAAGACGTGGTCGAAGCCATTATGCTCCACAACGAAGATGCAGCCCATGGCCGGCCCCGCTCCACCACATTCCACCATGCTCTTGCTGCGGGTGAAACCATTACAGGCCTCATTACGGCAACTGCACTGGTTTATCCCGACAAAAAAGTGGGAAGCGTTAAACCTAAATCCATCGTGAAGCGCATGAAAGAAAAAGCATTTGCTGCCAGCGTAAGGCGCGAAACGATTATGGAATGTGAAAAAATAGGCATTCCCCTGCCAGCGTTTGCAGAACTTTCACTCAATGCCATGAAAGAGATTGCCCCCGGGATAGGCCTTTAGGGAAGCGCAGGGGGTTGCAGCATTGACTCGTAGGTATTGCTTTTCAGCACTTCGACAGCTTTCAGGAAAGCCTGATCATCTTCATGAAGCACCGGGAAGAAGGCTTCTGCACCAAATATATTGCGTCCGATGTATGCTTTCAGGTTCCTGCGGATCAAATCCTGGCTCTCGGCACTGATTTGTGCAGGGATACTAACCCCTTCCTCACGGGCAAAGTCCATAAAATCCCGGTAAATAGCCTGCGAAATTGAGAAGTCCCTGACAAAGGCTGCCTCATTTTCATAGGCATGTAAGGCCTCGCGGTTGCGGTCAGCATAATTGAACGCAAAGCGATAGACCAAGCCCCGGTTGGCTACCTGATTATAGAACACAAACTCCTCGCCCGATTCAATGGGAATGAACAGGTCGGGCATGATGCCACCACCGCCATAAACCACTCTTCCTGCCGGGGTTTCAAATTTTAAGGAGTCATTGAACTTGATGCTGTCGGGGTTTTCGAGCTCGCCTTCCATCAGGCGGTTCATAAACTCGTTGAAATACTCCTCTTCGCCATCTTCATAGGGTTTTTGGATGCTGCGGCCGGTAGGAGTATAATACCTGGCAACGGTTAGGCGCAGTGCTGAGCCATCGCCCAGCTGCACCTGTTCCTGAACCAAACCTTTTCCAAAGGAACGCCGGCCAATGATCAGGCCACGATCATTATCCTGAACAGCCCCTGCTACGATCTCACTGGCTGATGCTGACCATTCGTCGATAAGGATCACCAGCGGCTGCGTCTCGAAAACCCCGTTGCGCCTGGCGTGGGCGTACTGGCGCGGGCGGCTGCGCCCATCGGTGTATACGATCAGTTTCTGCGCATCCAAAAACTCATCACTCAGGTTGATGGCGGCTTCCAGGAATCCTCCTCCGTTGCCACGGAGATCAAGGATCATTTTCTGCATCCCTTCACGCTTTAAACGCTCCATGGCCAGGATAAATTCCTGATGGGTGGTAGCCGAGAACTTATTCAGGCGGATGTATCCAACTTCTTCATCCACCATATATGCCACATCAAGGCTGTATTGCGGGATCTGGTCGCGGATTAGGGAAAACGGGAGTAATTCGCTTACCCCGGACCGCACAACCTCAACATTAACGGTAGTGCCCTTTTCTCCCTTCAGGCGTTTAACGATGTCATTGGTTGACATGTTGACCCCTGCAATCACCTCATCTTCCACCTTAACGATACGGTCACCCGGCATGATGCCTGCCTTTTCACTGGGGCCCCCGGCAATGGGGTTGATCACCACCACGGTATCGCTGATCATGTTGAACTCAATGCCAATGCCTTCGAAACTGCCCATCAGGGGGTCGTTCATCTCCCGGAAATCCCTGGCAGGAATATAGGCTGAATGGGGGTCCAGGTTCTTCAACAAACTGTGAATGGCATCCTCGGTGAGGATTTCACGGTCCACCGAATCAACATAGGCTTCCTGAATGAAATTAATGATGTTGTTCAGCTGATTATTCCGGTCAAAGCCAATGGAAAAGAACTTGCGTTCGGTTTGTGCTTCCTTTGGCCGGATATACAGGCCAAGGAGAAAACCGGCAACAAGCACCATAGCCATAATGACCGGCAGGTATAATTTAAAACGGGAATATTGGGGTTTATTATTTTCCATAATTTACTTACTGAATAAGGACGAAAGGGATATAACGAAATTAATCAAATCCCATGGTTGAGCCTTGTTATTTTTTCATAAAATCAGCCATTTCAGGCTTATTGGTTTTCCGGGCGCAACTTCTTAATGATGGCGCTGGTGGAATAACCTTCAAGCAATTCGATGGTCACCACTTG
>JAZBOS010000086.1 GCA_036351255.1 Bacteroides sp. | reverse complement strand
TTCAGGCAACAAGTACGAAACGATAAGAAAGTGAAGAATGCCTATCTGCTTGTTCATTCCGAAAAGCTTGGCATTGACCTCAATATGGCCGAAGGACAAACCGAAGGAATGCAGGCAAACCCCCGTCAAGCCAACCACCTTGCTTCCGTAGGGAAATTGTTTACCGCAACCCTTATCGGGATGCTGCACGACCAGGGGCGGCTGTCATTTGACGATAAAATTGTAAAATATCTTGATGCAGAGCTGATGCTGGGTTTACATGTTTATAAGGGCAAAGATTACTCGGCCGATATCAGCATCAAACATTTACTGAAACAAACCTCGGGCCTGAATGATGTCTTTTACTCCTTGTTAAAAAAGATGATTGACAATCCCAGGCTTGAATTGACGGTACGGGAAGCCGTAGAATGGGGAAAAGCTAACCTTAAGCCCGTAGGGGAGCCTGGCCAGAAGCATTTTTATACCGATACCAATTATTACCTGCTGGGGTTGATCATTGAAAGCATCACCCAAAAGCCTTTCCACGAAGCGGTTCACGAGATGATCCTGGAGCCATTGAAAATGGACGATGCCTACATCAACGGTTTTTCTGAACCCAAGAACAAACCCCAGTTTCCGCCGGCACATATTTATCTTTTCAATATCAATTTCATTGAGGATAAAAGAATAGCCAGGATTGACCATGCCGGGGGAGGGGTGGTGGCCCCTTTGAGCGAATACCTGGTCTTTATGAAAGCATTGGTCAATGGCCAGTTGGTGAGGCCAGCCACCCTGCATCAAATGATCTATGATGATGTGAAAATGGGTTTCCCGGCCATAGGTTTCGATTATGGCTATGCGGTCTGGAAGCCAAAAGCCATTCCGCTTTTGATGCCCAAAAAGTATTTTTGCTGGGGCTGTGTCGGGGTTACCGGGGCCTTTATGTTCTTCCACCCCCAAACCGAAGCTTATGTGATAGGCACCTTCAATGACAAATCCTATACCTCCAAAGCTTTGCGGTTTATGCTGACAGAAGTGATCAGGCCTTTGCTGAAAATGAAATAAACCCGGGCTGATGATGAGAATAGAAAAGATTGTCGATCATAAGAAACAATTCCTTGACCTGTTGTTGCTGGCCGACGAGCAGGAATCAATGATTGACAGGTATTTGCCCGGTGGAGACTTGTTTGCTTTATACGACGGTGATTTGAAAAGTGTTTGCGTAGTCGTGCCCATCGATGGCGAAACCTGCGAACTTAAAAATATTGCCACTTACCCGCATTACCAGGGCAAAGGCTACGGCAGGGCCTTGATGAATTTCATTATTGATTTCTACAAAAACCAATACAAAACCATGCTTGTCGGCACAGGCGAAACCCCTGCCATCTTGTCCTTTTATGAAAGCTGCGGATTTGAAGTGTCACACCGGGTCAAGAACTTTTTTACCGACCATTATGACCATCCGATGTTCGAGGGAGACATTCAATTGGTTGATATGATTTATCTTAAAAAGGATTTATAGAAACAGAAGGAATGCATTACAAACGAAATAAAAACGCAGAACAAAATGTTCGAAACTTCGGAATGCCCTGCGTTTCATCCCCCGGGATCGTTAAATGGATTGAAAACAACAATCTCCCATAAAATGAAACAACAATTGAAACATATATTAACATTGCTGTTAATCCTTTCAGTATCCCATTTGAAAGCCCAGGAATCTGTTGACAAGATCGTTGAATCGTATATGGCAAAAAATAAAATACCGGGCCTTTCTCTCGCCATTATCCAGGATGATCGTATCATGACTTTAAATGCTTACGGATTGGCAAGCATTCAACAGGATGCCGAAGTGGATGTCAACACGACTTTCGAACTTGCATCCCTGACCAAACAATTTACTGCGGCTGCAATTCTTAAGCTTCAGCAAGACGGTAAATTAAATGTTAATGATTATCTGCACATTCATTTTCCTGAATGCCCTGAACATTGGAAAAGGATTACTATCAAACAGTTGTTATGGCACACCTCTGGATTACCCGGAATGTTTCCGCACGATGGTTTTACGCAAATGGCATTCACGGGATATTCAAAAATGACCCCTGAAGAATTGGACAGGATGATGCAGACAAACAATGTCAGTAAAGAAATGGCCATCCAGTCAATCATTACTGACTCACTTGATTCAGAACCCGGCTCAGCCTATAATTACAGCGATGTTGGGTATTTACTGCTGGGAATTGTGATTGACAATTTAACAGGTAGTTACAGGAACTATCTGCTGGACATTTTTGACCAATATGCTATGTCAAACACGTATTTTCTTGACCAGGAGCGGGTGATAAAAAACCAGGCAAGAGGTTACGCGCTTAAAGAGGGTGAGTGGATAAACATTATGAGAACCTGGGACTATGAGATCCCATCCTATTTTGGTGCATTTTCAAACGTTCAGGATTTAATGAAATGGCATCAGGTGATCACGGGAACAGACTTCCTGGATGAGGCGAACCGGCAATTTATGTTTTCCAAAGGAAGGCTTAATGACCACTCAGAAGTTCCTTACGGATGCGGTTGGGAAATTAATGATATCAATGGCCTGCGGTTTATAAGTCACACTGGGATGACAGGAACCATTTTAGTCAGTATCCCGCAAAAAAATACTACGGTTTTTATGCTTTCTAACCTGGGATATAACGGAAATGATTTGGTCAACCCCTGGGGATTGGCGTACGAGCTGATTCATGCCATTGGAATTGAAACCCGCATCAATCGCAGTCATATTACCGCCGATGGTCAAAGGCAGGTAAAGACAAGCATAGGTTCTTTCGAAAAACTGGCTGGTACTTACACGACAGATGATGGCAACAGGGCAAAAATATATGTGGAAAATGGGACAGGGTATTTTGAAAGCCAGGGAAGTAAGAATGAATTATCGCTTTTAGAAAATGGAACCTGGTTGGTATTGGGTTTTGATTATGAATACATCCTGACCCTGGATGAAAGCGGACAAATTTTGAAATCGAATTACGGAAGGGTGTTTAAAAAGGAATAAAAACCTCAGTTCACAAAGGCTATATGTAATGGAGGATACAGCGCTGAAATGATTTTAATGCCTTCCATAAACTAGCCTGAAAGGTGACCGTTAACGGCCATCAAATCCAGCAATGCTCCCCACCCCCTCACGCCTGAAAACCCCCGCCACAGGGCCTGAAAAAGGCCTGGGGAAGGCATGTGGCATGGAGCATGGAGCAGGGTCTTAAGCCTGCCTGACTGCAGGCGGGCTTAACCTCAACCTTTTTTGTGTGTATTGTATTATATATTTGTGTGGATTTGTGGATTGGATTTTTCTTCCACAAATGATCACAAATCAAAAAACACAAAGTGACACAAATAATATACTGATAATTAACTTTTTAAATAAAAGGCGTTGAATAGTTGAATAGTTTAAAAGTTGAAAACCAAAGACCAATAACCTAGCCCCAAACCCC
>JAZBOS010000085.1 GCA_036351255.1 Bacteroides sp. | reverse complement strand
ATTCACCGCAGCTCTTTCAACAAGCCATCCTTGATTTTCTAAAGGAAGTGGTCGGCGAACCGGCAGATGTGGTGACCCTTTCCTTGAGCAGTGAATTTGCTGCCCTTGCTGCACAGGGAAACGATGAATTCTTCCGATCGATTGTGATGCTCTCTCCGACAGGCTTTGATCAGCCCAAGACAGATCGGCTGTCTCAACGAGCAGAAAAGCGCGGCACAAAGAATACAGTATATGCAGGTCTGGCTGTACCATTGTGGAATCGCCCCTTTTTTGACCTGGTTGCAAGCCGACCAAGCATCCAATTCTTCCTCAACAAAAGTTTTGAAGGCCTGGTACCGGAGCGCTTTGTGGATTATGCCTACCAGACCGCGCACCAACCAGGTGCAGAGTTTGCCCCAACCTATTTCTTGAGCGGCAAGCTCTTTACCCAGACAGTGCGGGAAAACGTTTATAAAACATTGGAAACCCCAGTACTGGTGATCTATGATCGCGATCCATACACACGGTTCGATATGCTGCCTATTCTGCTGAAAGAAAAAGAAAACTGGAAAGCAGAACGCGTTTCCCCAACAAAGGGTTTACCCCATTGGGAACAGCCCGAAAAAACCTTCAAAGCAATGGAAGCTTTTTGGTCTGAAGTTTAATCTTGCAGTAATTTTCATATAAGCATTTTTACATAAAAAGATGACAAATTGGCCTGGTAACCTCAGGCCAAGTTTTTTATATTGTATTCAATCTTCCTCAATACTCTAGAGCAAGGTATCTTCATTATGCTTAAAAATCCGTGATTAATTAGGTTAATAGACATAAAAAATTTATAATATTTTAGTTCTTCTCAGGCTAAAGTCCCTTACTCCAAAAAACCATACTCATTAAATTTTCTAGAGAATAGGCAAGCTTTTGCGAAAGCATTCACCACTCACCATTCACCAATCCCTAAATTATCCTGTATACTATAGTTTGATTTTTTCACACCAACAAAAGGATCATCAATGGCAGAACCCATCATTACTGTAAAAAACCTGACCAAGGTCTACCGCGTCCCCGAGCGCGCACCCGGACTGAGCGCATCCATTCGTGGCCTGTTCAAACCCAAATTCCAGGATGTCGAAGCTGTAACCGATATCAACTTCACAATTCAACCTGGAGAGATGGTTGGGCTGATCGGCCCCAACGGCGCCGGCAAAACAACCACCCTCAAAATGTTATCCGGATTGCTATACCCAACACATGGCGAAGCCAAAGTTGCCGACTTTACACCATGGGACCGGAAACCCGAATATCTTCAACGAATCAGCATGGTGATGGGCAACCGCAGTGCAATGAATTGGGACATCCCGCCGCTGGACAGTTTCAGAGTCCTTTCCAAAATCTACAAAGTACCCCAAGACCAATACCAGCATACCCTGGATGAGTTGATCAGCTTGCTGGATATGGAAGCTTTGCTGAAGAAGCCTGTGCGAAACCTTTCATTGGGTGAGCGCATGAAGTGCGAGCTGGTTGCAGGTCTGCTCTACCACCCGGATGTGCTCTTTTTAGATGAACCCACACTTGGGTTGGATGTCGCCATGCAAAGGCGCTTGCGGATTTTCCTCAAGCAGTACAACCAGCAGCACCAGGTAACTGTGATCCTCACCAGCCATTACATGGCTGACGTTTCCGCCTTATGCGAAAGGGTGATGCTGATCCACCACGGCGGGCTCATCTTCGACGGCGCCTTACAAGAACTTGCTGATAAGCTTGCCCCCTTCAAACTGGTCAAACTGCAATTCACCACCCCACCCTCAAACCTGGAAGGGTTTTTAACCCAATTTTCCACAGTTGAATACCTGCCTTCAGAAAATGGTCATCATATATTGCGCGTCTCCCGGTCTGATGTGCCGAAGGTTACCGCAGAAATTCTTTCTAACCTGCCCGTCGCCGACCTTTCAGTCGAAGACCCGCCTATTGAAGCGGTCATTGACCAGATTTACGAGGAGGGAAAAGTATGAATCACCAGGGTGGTTGGGAACTGATTAAGAACACATGGCAATCCTGGCTTCAGCACCGCGGTTTTTTCTTCCTGCTGGCATTTGGGTGGATGCTGCCCTTGCTGGTTTACCTGATGATCTGGTCTGCCGCAGCAAGCGAAGGCTCCCTGACTGGTTTATCACAAGACACTTTAGCGGGCTATTACCTGGTCCTTGTGCTGGTAAACCAGCTGACCTACGCAACCACAAACTGGACGGTTGGCGATAACATCCGCATGGGACAAATCAGCCGATGGTTAATCCAACCCATGTCACCGCTTTACCATGCCCTTTCCTCAGAAATTGCAGGGAAGGTCGTCTTCATGCTCTTTTCTGTCCCTGTGACCGCTGTCCTTGCGCTGATATTCCGACCGCAGTTTAACCTGAGCTGGCAACAAAGCCTATTATTCCTCCCCTCAATTGTGCTTGCCTGGGCTTTGCGCTTCTTCTGGGGCTATTGGTTGGCATTGCTGGCTTTCTGGGCAACACGGGCTGATTCCCTGCTTGCATTACAGGACACCATGATCTTCTTGCTCGGCGGGCACCTGGCACCGATTCGGCTTTTGCCAAATTGGATGCAGTCCCTGGCAAAGATTTTACCTTTTCGATATATGTCCGCTTTTCCCGTGGAAATTTTGACAGGGTTTCTCGATAAAAACGAGATCTTCAGCGGTCTTCTGATCCAGCTTGGCTGGACCATTACAGCTTATCTGCTTTACCGGCTGGTATGGATCCGGGGTGTCCGTCATTACGAGGCAGTTGGAGGTTAAGGATGCAAGGATTGCGATTGATCTTCGAATTTTTCAAAGTCTCCACCCAGGCGGAATTGGCATATCGAGCCAATTTTTTCATCCGCTTTCTAAATGCTATTCTGAATCTGGTCACAGGTGTGCTCAGCCTGACGGTAATTTTCAATCAGGTGGATAGCATCAAGGGTTGGGACTTGCCCTCAGCAATGGCTTTGCTTGGTGTTTACCTGCTGCTTGCTGCCCTTCGAGGGCTTTTTATCGGGCCAAGCCTGGAATCCGTAGCAGGGATGGATGGTGAAATTTGGCAGGGCACCTTTGACTTTACCCTTCTACGCCCTGTGGATAAACAATTTTTAATCAGCTTCCGCCATTGGCGCGTCTTAATGCTGTTTGACCTGTGCCTGGCACTGGGGGTTCTCGGCTATGCCATTCACCTCATGCAAGCCGAACTAACCCTACTCGCAGTGCTGGGATTTATCATCACCTTAATTGCCGGCGTCGCCCTACTGTATGCCGCCCTGCTGGCTTTTTCTGCCCTTGTTTTCTGGAATTCAGGTTTTCTATTTACCTGGATCATAAACGACCTTTTTCAGCTTGCGCGCTACCCGGTGGAACTTTACCCGGGTTGGCTGCGCCTTGTGCTGACGTGGATCATCCCGGTGGGTTTGATGACAACCATCCCTGCCCAGGCACTTTCGGGAAAGCTCTCCTGGCAGTGGTTGATCCTCACCCTCCTGTTTACCATTGGTGCACTGATAGGTGCCTCATGGTTGTTCCGCCAGGGTTTAAAAAAATACACCAGCGCATCAAGCTGATCAAAAAAGCAGCATACTCAGAGGCATCATAGAGAAAACCCTTCACGCCATATTGCCACTTCTCAAGACTGAATGTATGATAAAGACATTATGGATGCTATTTTTCCGGGGTTAAGATGACCCGCAATTATTTTCAATGGCTGATTCTCGCAATATTCTTGTTGGGATTGGTCCTTCCCACCACTGACGCAGACGGCGGATCAGAGTCTGTTGGCGTTCGCATCTTCAATTCTGGTGCGATCAGCTT
>JAZBOS010000084.1 GCA_036351255.1 Bacteroides sp. | reverse complement strand
TCAATGACCCCTCGACCGATAACAACTTCATTTACAAAGACGGGAATGCCCTGGTGTTTACCGGTTCGTATTCAGCCAGTGGATTTGGCCTGCTGTTGTCGGCCAAGCGCATCGATAACATGGGGTTTCGCAGTGACCGCACCGCAGTCGGAAATGACCTGCACATCAATTTCCTTCCACCCACTACCAGGCAGCACCTTTACAGCCTGTCTGGGATGTACCCTTATGCCACACAACCAAATGGCGAGATCGGATTGCTGGGCGAACTGACCTATAAACTCGCCAGCGAGACCTTCTTTGGAGGGCCCAATGGCGCAACGCTTACCCTGAATTATAGCCGCGCCAATGCAATTGACAAAAGTCCAATTAATGATACCACTGCCGTCGGGCAGCGTGGCACCAAGGGCTATACCTCTGACTTCTTCAGCTGGGGTGATGAACTGTATTTCCAGGATTTCAATCTTGAATACAGCCGCCGCTTCAGCCGCAATCTGCGTGGATTACTATCCTATGCCTTCATCACCTATAACCAGAATGTCATTGAAGGGTACCTCGATAAGGAAATGGTTTACGCCCACATTGCCATAGCCGACTTCACCCACCGCCTGCCCAATCGTCACAGCATCCGCTGGGAGTTGCAGCACCTGTCCACCAGGCAGGACAAAGGCAACTGGGCCATGGCCCTGGCCGAGTACACCATTGCCCCGAACTGGTTCTTCTCGCTATCAGACCAGTACAACTATGGCAATGACAATAAAGACCTGCGTTTACACTACCTGACCGTTAGCGCCGGGTACAACCGCAACGCCAATCGCTTCAGCCTCTCCTATGGGAAGCAGCGCGAAGGCATCGTTTGCGTGGGTGGGGTGTGTCGCCAGGTTCCAGCATCGAATGGATTTATGCTTAGCGTTACCAGCAGTTTTTAAACTTTGTACATGATGATTTTCAGAAAAATATCTTTCCTTTTTCCACTTTTTCTGGCCGCTCTTGTGTTTACGGCCTGTGATATCGTTGAAGAGCCCTATATGAATACACCGGACGGAAACGGAAATAACGGCGATGTGGTTCGCAAGGTTCTTCTGGAAGAATTCACCGGGCACCAGTGCCCCAACTGTGCTGAGGGTGCAGAAACCGCCGAAACCCTGAAGGAGTTCTTCGGCGACCAGCTGGTCATCATCAGCATTCATGCAGGCTTCTTTGCACGTACCAGCGCACCCGACTTTATTACCGATTACAGGACTGCGGCAGGCAATGAGATCAACACCTACTTCGGTATCTCTTACAACCCTGTGGGCATGGTGAACAGGAAAGAAACATCCGGAAGTCCGATCCTGAACCCTAACGCTTGGGGAGGCGTCATCAGCGAGATCCTGGAACAGGAACCCCAAGCTGGGATCAACATCAGCACCAGCTACCAGGCTTCAAACCGCAAGTTGGATGTGACCATTAAATCTACTATGCTTGAGGACCTGGAATGCCCAATCTATTTAGTTGCTTTTCTCCTGGAGGATAGCTTGATATCCCCCCAAAAAACCAATGACCCCCACTACCCCGATGGAATCATCCCTGATTATGTTCACCGGCATGTGCTCAGGACATGCATCAACGGCACCTGGGGAGAAACCCTTAGCTCAGGGCAAGTATCAGCGATGCAAGTTTTCACAAAAAACTACAGCCTCACCCTGAATGAGGAATGGGATGCTGAAAACTGTTCCGTTGTGGCTTACCTTTACAGCGGCCAGAACCTGGAGGTTATCCAGGCTGAAGAAAAGAAGTTGAACTGATTAACTGATCAAGTCTGAACCTTACAGGTATATCATCTTGCGGGTCATACCCCCGTCAACTATGAAATTCTGCCCGGTGATGAAGCCGGCCTGATCTGAAAGCAGATACCAGGCGAGGTCGGCAATGTCTTCGGGTTCGCCGATGCGGCCTGCGGGATGCTGCAAATGGTGTTCCGCAGCCCAATCAATAACTTTCCGCTTGCTTTTCTTTTGCCAAGCCGTGGTATCGATCCATCCAGGGCTGATACAGTTCACCCTTACCTCGGGCTGAAGGCTCATGGCCAAAGCGTGGGTCAAGCCATACACCCCGCCCTTGCTGGCTGAATAGGCCTCCGTACCCGGCTCCGACATAAAGGCACGCGTGCTGCATAGGTTCACAATGGCCCCTTTGGTTACCCTTAATGCCGGGGAAAGGTATTTTGCCGTCAGAAAAAAAGAACTCAAATTCACGGCAAGCACCCGGTTCCATTCATCCAAGCTGAGTTCTTCCACAGCTTTATTGGCCGAAATGGCCGCATTGTTTACCAGGTAACTGATGCCTTCAGGGCCTTGCAAGCATTCATCCAGAGCCACCTTCAGGGAAGCCTCCCCTCCTGCATCGCAAACAAAGGTTTTATAAAATTTGTGCGGAACAACTTCCTGCTTAAAGTCTTCCACTGCCTCCGCATCAATATCAAGCACAAATACAAAAACCCCTTCTTTAATCAATTTCATGGATATAGCCTTGCCGATGCCCTGGGCACCCCCTGTTACGATAGCATTTTTCATTTCTTGTGTTTTTGCTTAAAATTAACAAAAAATATATGGAAACACGCTCTTTTCTATGGTGCTTTTTTATATATTTATTCCATTGAAAACAAACGACGTCATGCACAAGCCCCTGAAAAAGTTCTCAGCATTTGCCGCAGCCCTCCTCCCCTTTGAGTGCGATTATCTGTTGGGCATTCACCAGTTGCAGGACCCTGAGAACATCCGCCTGTTGAAAATCATTTCCCATAACAGCCGCCACCCCGCACAAACCAAACCTTATCCTCAACGCACCGACAAACGCAAGTATTCATATCTGAAAAAATGGATTACTGAAAAACTCGAAGCCATCAATGTAGATATCTTTTATGAGTGGCTAAGCCAAATGGATCAGCGCATTATGACCGATGCCCTGAACCCGGAAGATGAAAAAAGGATCATTAAAATCATCAGGCAATATCAGAAACCGGACTTTTACTTTATCCGCTTTTATGAGTTGGTGCAGAACTACCAGAATTTTTTGCTGATCCGTGTGCGCCAGCAATATTACGAGCTGGCCTCGGCTTTCCTGGAAAAGTATAAATTTCCTTATGAACGCTCGCGCCACATCAATCAACGGCTTCATCAAGCTACCCGCGACATCGTAAGGCAATATTCAGAATATGACACAGAAGCTGCCCAGTGGGAGAAGTGGCTATTAGAGGTCTTTTACGAGGAAGAGATCGACGGACTGAACCGTTACCTGGCACTGGTCAGGCTGGTTTTCCTTTATTACAATTACAAGGATTACCATCGGCTCATTGGAATCTTTGAAGACTTGGAGAAGCGCTTTATCCAGGGCGAAATGTACTCGCCCCGCATCCTGGCCAACTACTATGCCAACCGCCTGCTGGTCCACTCCCGCAACAATGAACTCGATCTGGCGGAAACTTACGGCTACCTGTCCATCCGTTACCACAGCAACGATTATCTCTATTACCTGGTCAACCTTTGTGCGGTCTTGTTGCGGAAGGGGAAATATACCGGTGCCCTGCAACTCCTCAACCGGTCCTTTCCCGAACTGAAGAAATCCAATAGTCCGCACACCCGGGTAGGCTTCATAGCGTATTACATCCAGGCCCTTTGGCGCAACGGGAGGGCAGCTGAGGCCGTCAGTTATGCCCAAACAACCCTGCAGACCAACCGCGACGATATCATGCAGCATCGATGGCACTTGTTCTTTTCTTCCTATTTCCTGGCTTTGCTGGCCATCGAAAAATACCGGGACATCCTGTCGCTGGCACGCCGGTACAAACTCCTGGAAAAGGACAAACAGTCACAAAAAAGGGCCGGTTATGTTCCCAACCTGATATGGATGTTTCAGCTAGCTTCTTATAAGCAACTGGCCATAACCAGGGAAAAGCTTTACGAGACCCTCTACGAAACAGCCCTCCCTTGCCTTACCGACCATCATAAATTCTTTATCCTGAGTGATCTGTGCAACGACCTGAAAATCCACGACATCGAAGTCTTCGACCGCCTGCACCACCAATTGTTCAGAACCCAGCCAGAAAAGATGACCCCAAGGTTTTTTGTTTAGACCAAGAGCAAAAACCATAAAGCTGGCAATAGCTGCTCAGCCAGTTCTTCCTAACCATTTACCGCATTCGCTGAAAAGTTTAATCCCCTTTTGAATGGTATTTGACTTTCGTACAGCCTTTTTTCAAGGAATAAATTTTTTTGTTTTTAAATAGTCACACCAATATTAAATTTTTTTATTGCTCTGTTTATCAAATTTTTAACAACTAAAATTCATGTATTTTATAAAATAGTCACACCCAATTATGTTCTAATCCGCCTTTTCTTTAAGTGCCCTTCCATCGAAATTTGCAATACGCTTTATTATCAGGAAATTAAATCTCAAAAATAATTGAACGTTATGCAAGAAGTGGTGATCGTTTCAGCTGCCCGCACGCCCGTAGGGAGTTTTGGCGGGGTGCTGGCTGGCTTTTCAGCGGTAGAACTGGGGACCATCGCAGCCAAGGCTGCCCTTGAGCGGGCTGGCATCGATCCAGCCCTCATCGGCGAGACCTTTGTAGGCAACATTTTGTCGGCCGGTTTAGGGCAAAACCTGGCACGTCAAATAGCTGTATATTCCGGAGTGCCCATTGAAAGCCCTGCCATAGCCATCAACCAGCTTTGTGGATCAGGCCTGCGGGCTGTTGCATTGGCAGCCCAGGGCATTATGCTCGGGCAATATGATGCAGCCCTTGCCGGAGGAACCGAAAGCATGAGCAACGCACCCTACCTTCTGCCTAAGGCACGTTTTGGATACCGCATGGGCGACGGAGCAGTGATTGACAGCATGATTACCGACGGCCTGCAGGATGTTTTCAACAATTACCATATGGGTATTACCGCCGAAAACATCGCTGAAAAGTGGAATCTTTCGCGCGAAGCCCAGGATCAGTTTGCCCTCAAAAGCCAGAACAAGACAGAGGCTGCCCAGAAAGCAGGCCGCTTCAAGGATGAGATCGCACCGGTGCCGGTACCCCAGCGTAAGGGAGATCCCGTGGTGGCAGACACCGATGAGTTTCCGCGCCACGGGCTCACCATTGAAGGCCTGCAGAAACTGCGTCCCGCCTTTAAGAAGGATGGCACCGTTACGGCCGGCAACGCCAGCGGCATCAACGACGGCGCCGCTATGCTGGTTGTGATGAGCGCCCGTCAGGCTGAATCGCTCGGATTACAACCCTTGGCACGCATTGTGACCTTCGCCACCTGCGGCCTCGATCCCAAAATTATGGGATATGGTCCGGTGCCCGCCACCCGGAAAGCCCTCAAACAAGCTGGACTGACCATTGACGACATTGACCTGGTGGAGGCCAACGAAGCCTTTGCTGCCCAGTCGCTGGCCGTCATTAAAGACCTGAATCTCGACCCCGCAAAGGTCAACGTAAACGGGGGCGCCATTGCCCTCGGCCATCCCATCGGCGCTTCAGGCGCAAGAGTACTTACGACCTTGCTGTATGAACTGCAAAGGCGTGAACTGAAACGCGGCCTTGCCACCCTATGTATCGGCGGCGGACAGGGAATTTCAATGATTGTTGAACGTTAACACCTTAAAGATTTGCAACGAATGAAAGATCAGGTAGCCATCATCACCGGAGGCGCCGACGGCATCGGAAAAGCCGCATGCCTGCGTTTTGTAGCGGAAGGCGCCACAGTTGTCATCTGGGACCTCAACGAAGAAAAAGGCATTGCCCTGGAGAAACAGCTTATTGAAGACGGTGGAAAAGCACACTTTATGAAGGTGAACACCGCCAGCTGGGAGGAAGTGGAAAGCGCCGCAAAAAGCGTCTTCGAAAAATACCAGCGCATCGACGTGCTGATTAATAATGCTGGCATCACCCGCGACAGCACCCTGAAAAAAATGACACCCGAGCAGTGGCAGCAGGTGATCGATGTAAACCTCACCGGCGTGTTTTATTGCACCAAGGCGGTTTCCGAATTTATGGTCACACGCAACTACGGCCGCATCATCAATACCTCTTCTGTGGTAGCGCTCTATGGCAACTTCGGCCAGACGAACTATGTAGCTACCAAGGCAGGGGTGGTAGGGATGACCAAGACCATGGCACGTGAACTGGGGCGCAAGGGCATCACCGTAAACGCGGTAGCTCCCGGCTTTATTGCCACAGAAATGGTAGCTAAGATGCCCGAGAACATCCTCCAGGGCATGAAGGACAAAACTCCGATGGGACGCCTGGGAACCCCCGAAGAAATTGCAGCCACCTATGCTTTCCTGGCTTCCAATGAAGCGGGCTTCATCAATGGAACGGTGATCAGTGTCGATGGGGGCATCACCGTTTAATGCATTACCAGTAATGACGCTTAGCGCGAATACGCTTAGACTATGAGAAATGCCATCATACACTCCATCGGCGCCTATGTTCCCGAGAAGGTAGTACCCAACAGCTATTTCGATACTTTGCTGGGAGAAAACGTAAGTGACTGGCTGGCGCAGAACGTGCAGATCTATGAGCGCGGCTGGTGCAGTGAAGACCAGTCGGTGGCCGATCTGGCTGCTGAAGCTATCCGTCTCGCCCTTGACGATGGCAAGGTCGATCCCCAGGAGGTGGACCTGCTGATCATCTCTACCGATACCCCGGAATACATAAGTCCCTCCACTGCCTCAAAGGTGCAGTATATGCTGGGGATGAACAATGCAGGAACCTTCGACATCAATACCGCCTGCGCAGGTTTTGTCACCGCCCTCGACACCGGCTCCAAGTATATCCGCGCTGACGAAAACTACAACACCGTCGTGGTGGTGGGTGCCTATGCCATGAGCAAATACCTGAACCTGACAGACAAGAAAACGGTGACCCTTTTTGCCGACGGGGCAGGTGCTGTGGTCCTGAAAGTTTCAGAAGAAGCCGGACGGGGCTACCTTACCAGCCAGCAGATCACCCGCGGAGAATATTATGGCCACATGGGCATTTATGCCGGCGGAACAAACCATCCCCTCAGCCAGCAGGTGCTCGATGAGAAGGACCATTTACTGAAATTCGTCCACAAATTCCCTAAGGAGCTAAATCCCGAAATGTGGACCATGATGGCTAACACCCTGGCCGAACGCATTTGCGTGAAGCCCAATGAAGTGGATCATTACCTGCTAACCCAAATCAACATCAACAGCATCTGGGAAACCATGGACCGCCTGGGGGCGTCCCGCGAAAAAGCACCCACGGTAATGCACCATTACGGTTACACCGGTTCTGCCTGCATACCCCTGGCTCTTAACGAAATCTATCAGAACGGCAAACTCAGGCGGGGCGACCTCCTGTTTTTCATTGGTTCCGGGGGCGGACTTGCCTTTGCCAGCGCAGCCTTCAGATATTAACCCTTAAATTGTAAGAAATTGGCCACAGCAACAATGGTTACGGGCGCCTGGATCCTCATCCTGCTCTATATGGCAGTGATACTGTTCTTCGTGGTTCGGGGCGCCTCCAAGATCAAAAACATCTCCGACTACGCCCTGGGGAACATCCTGTTTTCGCCCTATGCCGTTGGGCTTTCGCTTGCTGCCGCCATGACCAGCGCTGCCACCTTCGTCATCAACCCGGGCTTCATTGCCAACTTTGGCATTAGCGGGGTGATCTCCTATGGCATTGCCCTGCCCATTGCCTCGATGATCAGCCTTGCAGTGCTTACCAAAAGCTTTCGTAAATACGGGGAAACGGTAAAGGCCCTGACCCTGGCCCAATGGATCGGCAAGCGTTACAACAGCAAGAACTATTCGCTCTTTATGGCCTTCCTGTCCCTGCTGCTCATCACCTTCATCGTCCTGATCCTGGTGGCCATCGTCAGTGTGATCGCCACTGCCCTCAATGCCGACCCCATCATTGTACTGACCTGTGTCGTGGTTTTCGTCTTTGGCTACATGATGTTTGGCGGAGCCAATTCAATGGTTTATACCAACACCATCCAGGCCATTATTATGCTGGTGGTCGCATTTGTCCTACTGGGCAGCGGTATCAAATTCTTTGGTGATGGCTTCAGTGGTTTTCTTTCGAAACTGCGAGAGATCGACCCTATTCTCACCGCACCCACCAACCCCAACAGCCCCCTATTCCGTAACTTCTATGAAATCATCTTTGCGCAAGTTGTGGTGGGCATCGCCATTGTGGTGCAACCCCACATTATCACCAAATCTCTGTTGCTGAAAAAAGACAGCGATGTCAATAAATTCCTGACCACCGCCATTATCGTTGAGATGATCTTCTTTTTCGTGGTGTTTGCCGGGCTCTATGCCAGGCTGACCTTCCCCGACCTGATGGCCAACGGCGCCCCCCTCAGAAATGACCAGATCATCCCCGTTTACGTGGTGCAGATCTTTGGTGGAAACCTTCTGGCGGTCATCGTAGGCCTGATCGTGGTTTTGGGTTTGATGTCGGCAGGTATGTCAACCCTCGAGGGACTGATACAGTCAGTGAGCACTTCCATCACTTCCGATATTATCAAACCCCTGGTGGGAGAAGAAAAGCTTTCGGACCAAAGCCTAATACGCATCAACAAGGCGGCTATCATTCTGCTAGGCATTTTGGCCTGGTTCATAGCCCGGGGGCAGATCCTCAACCCCAACCTCAGCGTTGCCATCCTTGCACAAAACGGCGTCTATGCCTTCTTCTCCGCTGCCTTTATCCCGATCATCTTTGGTATCTTTGTCAAAGACCTGAAAACCAGCATTTCCTTCGTGGCTTCCATCACGGCTGTTATCGTGCATTTCCTGGTATTCTTCGGCCTCGAACCCCTGGTGAATGCTGGTTGGGATTTCGGGTTCTTCAACCAATTCCTTACGGGCCCGGTGAAAAACCCCGCCATTGCTTCTTCTTCGGCCATCGTTGTATCAACATTCGTGGCCTTTTTGTTGTTGTTATTCAATAGGAGGAAAGCCTGATGTCGTGGATTGACTGGTTTGGACGCTGGAATATGTACAACCCCTCCAGGGTTGCCATCGAGGAATATGAGACAGGCCGCGCCTTTACCTACGGGCAATTCCACCAACTGGGCAATTTCACCGCCCGCTGGTTTGCCGATGAGCTGAACCTTGAAAAAGGCGATCGCCTGGCCATACTCGCCGAGAACTGTCTCGAATACATCACCCTGCTGGCGGTAGCCCAGAAAACCGGCCTGATCATCGTGCCCCTAAATTACCGCCTGACCCCGCACGAGCTCCGGTTTATGCTTGGTGATGCCCGCCCAAAGATCACTTTTGTAGAAGAAAAATTCCGCGACAAGTTCGAAGGCATTGAAAACCTCAACGAGCTGACCAGGGTCCTTCCCCTTGAAGATCTTTCCGCCCGCTCCGACGCATTCGTGAAAAGCGGGGAAATGGCAGAATGCCCAGCCCATGAGGTGACCGAAGACGATGCTGCACTGATCATTTACACCAGCGGCACTACAGCCTTCCCAAAGGGCAGCATATACACCCACAAGATGATGTTCTGGAACAGCATCAACACCCAGCTTCGTCTCGACCTGACCGCCGACGACCGCAGCATCAACTGTGCTCCGCCTTTCCATACCGGAAGCTGGAACGTGCTCGAGACTCCCTTTCTGCACCACGGGGCTTACACCCTGATGATGCGTACCTTCGACCCTGGCGCTGTGCTGAAAGCCCTTGACGAACGCGACATGACCATCTTCTGGGCGGTACCCACCATGCTGAAACTGATGCAGGAAAACCCCGGCTACGGAAAGGCAAAACTCGAAAAGGTCCGGTATTTCGTGGTAGGCGGCGAGGCCATGCCCATACCCCTCATTGAACAATGGCACCAGAAGGGCATCTTCATTCGTCAGGGCTACGGCCTGACCGAGGTGGGACCCAATGTCATGTCACTCAACCACCAGGATGCCACCCGCAAGGCAGGCAGCATCGGTAAGCCCAATTTTTATTACGAGGTTCGCATCGTTGATGATAAGGGTGAAAATGTACCCACGGGTGAAGTGGGCGAGTTCCTCCTGAAAGGGCCTACCGTGACCCCCGGCTACTGGAACAACCCCGAAGCCACTGCTGATACCATTCACAACGGATGGTTTCATACCGGTGACTTGGTGCGCCGCGATGAGGAAGGCTTCATCTATGTGGTCGACCGCATCAAGAACATGTATATCTCGGGAGCCGAAAACGTATACCCCGCAGAGGTTGAATACCTGCTGCGCAAGCACCCCGCCGTAGATGAGGTCGCCATCATTGGCGTCCCCGACCCCAAATGGGGCGAAACCGGGAAAGCCTTCATCGTTCCCCAAAAAAACATAAAAGTGACCATCGAAGACATCCTGGACTTTTGCGCCGGGAAACTGGCAAAATATAAGATACCCCGCCACGTTGTTTTCCTGGAGGAACTACCGAAAAACCACGCAGGGAAAATCGACCGAAAAAAATTAAAGGAAAACGAATGAAAAACCAGGCAGCATTTGCCCTGGTTTATTCGTCTTGATAAGAGTGACTATTTTTAACTTTAAAACAACAAAGACAATGAAAAAAAACAGGTTTTTTCTTTTTGCACTCCTTTTTGGAGCATTAGCCTTTAGTTTCGCTGCTTGCGAAAAAGAGGATGGTGATGATGATGTGGATCCTTCCAAGGGGATCATCGGCGAGTGGCAAAGCTCGGGCGACAACGTAGCGCTTCTGCTCCAGGGCGAGCCCTTCTTCACCGATTCCATTTATGCCAAAATGAACGATGACGGAAGCTATCGCGTGGAATCCTATAGTAACGAAGGTGTTATGACCCTTTTCACCGGCACCTTTACCCAGGAAGAATCCGGAACTGGCGAGATATGGACCATAACCCTGCAGCAGGGCGTTCCCTATTCGGGCACCAGCGAAGGCATCTTCGAGATTTACTGGGATGAGGACCCCATTAACATGAAATATGAAGTGCTGCAAACCGAACCCGCACTGGGTCTCACCCCTCCCACCCCCGAAGGTGGCTTTGGCAGCACTGCAGGCGGGATCCTTGGGCAGACCAATGTCCAGGTTTTTGTTCGCATCGATTAATATCATTGAACCCTGAGAGGCCGGCGGTGCATTCCGCCGCCTCTTTCTTTCCTCCTCTCTGCCTGTCCCCTCAAGGGGGGATTACTTTCTTTTGATCCTTTTCCAACCCTAAAAGTGATCCCGAATGAACCGCAAAATTTTACTGTTTCTATTGATGCTCTGGCCCCTGGGCTTGCTTCACGGACAAGGCGCAGGTCCTTTGTTCGACACCGACCTGCCACGCAAAGCTGATCGTGAGTTTCAGTTCATGGCCTTTTACATCAACCAGGGCGTGACCTCAAACTTCTTCCCAACCACAGAATTTTTAAGAGGTCAGGTGATAGGACGGATGTTCGGCCGCAACACCACCATGACTTCTGATACCGCCACCACGGCTTATGTCGAGCAAAGGCTTATCCCCTTCTTCATTTATTCACCCCACCTCTTTAATGGCAAGGCGACCCTGAGGATGGCCTTTGAGATCGACTGGACCTGGGGTGATGTGTCGTATGGAGCCGGTGGCAACCAGGGCGGGGCTGTATCAGGACACCAGGTCAATATGCAGACCCAGAACATTGAACTGGAACTAACCCCAAAGACCGGCTGGATGATCAACCTGGGCCTCCAGCGCATGTATGACACCCCCTACAATCCCTATCGCACTACGGTTGAAAAACTGACCCAATCGGGCTATCGCCTCAACTATTTCGGCACCCATGCCGTGGGCATCTCCCTTTATCGCGATGCCGACTACCACCGCTTTAAGCTGGCCACATTCAAGTTCTATGAAAACAGCACCTTCCGCAATGACGACGTGAATCTGTATGAGGTGCAGTATGAAGCCCACATCAACAAGCTCTGGAAAGCCGCTCTTACAGGACATTATGTAAGAGACCGTGGCAACGGTGACGGCGGGGTTAACATCCTGGGGCAGGGCCTTAACAGCCAGCTCACGGAATACAACGGCGTATTTCGCTTCCGCTATGGATCGAGCCCCTATAAGGCCGACATCGGATGGATTGGCACCCACTTCTCGCGCAACGCCGACATGATGCTCGACCGTTTCTTCCTGAGTGGCTATTTCAACTATAACATGGGCCTGGTGAGGGTCGACCGCGGCAACGGCTTCAACAATGCCGCCGACATCTTCGGCTTTGCCGCCAATTTGCGCATGGGCTATCGCTATGGGCAAACCCTAAACGACAATGTCAATATGGAGCTTTTATTTACCTCGGGCGATGACGACGGCCTCGATGACAAGCGTTACTCGGGAGTCATTACCGGCAACACCTGGGCAGCGCCCGGTGGTATCTATATCAACAGCGGGGCTTACCTGCTCTTTCCCCATGCTAACGTGGTGAACCGATTCACTCCCGTGGTATCCGACCTGTCGAACATGGGCTATGGCCTGACCGCCGTAGTAGCCAACTACAATCGCAGCGTGATCCCCCACCGTTTTAATGTCAAGGCAGGCACCGCCACCGCGCTGAGCAACGTGACTCCCGCCGGCGGCGGACACTTCCTGGGCGCTGAAGTCAACGGGGCTCTGGTATACAACCTGGGCGCCTTTATGAGCATCGAACTCCACGGAGCCTATATGTGGCTGGGCAACTTCTTCGACAGCGCCGACAGCCGTTACAGCGCTGCAGTCAACGGGGGCATTGATGGCGTGAGACCCGCAAACCCCTGGACCATGTTTGTGGTGTATAAATGGCTGATGTTCTAATGTATTATCCAAATCAGGTAAGCTATGAAGAACTTTCTCAAACTCATTGTCATACTCGCCCCCCTCGTGCTCTTTAACCAATGTAAGACCATGAACCCGAAACAATGGCATCCTTACAATGATCTCCCGGGCCTCAACAGCCTGAACGAGATAGAATATCCTTATACGGTGCATCATGCCACCCTGAGCGATGGGCGCAAACTGGCCTACGTCGACGAAGGCCAGGGCAACGAAACCATTATCTTCATCCACGGACTGGGCTCCTACCTGCCCGCCTGGAAGAAGAACATCGAAGGCCTGAAGGATGATTTCCGCTGCATCGCCATCGACTTGCCCGGCTATGGCCACTCCAGCAAGGAACCCCACAGCGGGATGATGAGCTTTTACGCCGACGTGGTGGTTGACTTTATGAACCAGCTCGAACTGGATCAGGCAGTACTGGCAGGGCATTCAATGGGCGGGCAGATCAGCATGGTGGCCGCTATGAAGCACCCTGAAAGGGTCAAGCGGCTTATCCTCGCTGCACCTGCCGGCTTTGAACGCTTCACCGAAGGCCAGAAGCAATGGTTCCGGAATGTCATGACCCTGCGCGGCGTCAAACTCACCCGCGTAGAAGATATCGTGTCGAACCTGGCCTACAACTTCTATGAACTGCCCGACGATGCCGAGTTCATGATCACCGACCGCATTGCCATGCGCAGCGCCGAAGACTTCGATGCCTATTGCCATGCCGTGGTTGAGTCGGTCAACGGCATGGTCGACGAACCCGTCATCGATCACCTCGAAAAGATCACCCAACCTACCCTGATTCTTTTTGGCGAAAAGGACAACCTGATCCCCAACCGTTTCCTCAACCCCGGCACTACGGCCGCGGTGGCACAAGTGGGGGCCGAAAAGATCGCCAAAAGCCAACTGGTGATTTTGCCCGATACAGGCCACTTTCTGCAATTCGAAAACCCTGACCGCTTCAACGAGGAGGTCATCAGCTTCCTCAAGCCCAGATAATCCCTTCCACTTTCGTGGATGACAAACGCCCCGGCAGTTGGCTTCCGGGGCGTTTTTGTTTTCATTGCCGATCGTCCTGAATCCTAAAATATTCATACAGAAAACATAAATTATCCTCAGAATCCTTTTATATTTGAGGATTGGAGCAAGCCAAAAAGGCTTGTTTTTATGAACCTGTACCTCCAGGCCAGCACCTGCCAAACAAAAAAAGAATGGAAGATCCGCATCCGAATAAAAGAGGCTCATTGCCCTGGATCCTGTCTGGTGCATTCGTGCTTGTATATTCGCCCCTTTTGATCAGCAGCCTTCAAAAGTCATCCGGCCAATTCATCTTTCTCATCATTATAGGTACCCTGGGGCTTTTCCTGATCTGGCGCTGGGCGACCCTTAAATACAGGAGACGAAAAAAAATTCTTGCCACGGAATTTCCCCCGGCCTGGCGCAAGATCCTCACCGAAAAGGTGATTTACTATAACCACCTGCCTGCCAGCGAAAAGCCTGTCTTTGAAAAGGACATACAGATCTTTCTTGCCGAGAAACGCATCACCGGCATCAAAACCCGCATCAACGACACCGACCGCCTGCTGGTGTCGGCCAGCGCTGTTATCCCCGTATTTCGCTTCCGCGGATGGGAATACCGCAACCTGAGCGAGGTGTTGCTTTATCCCGGCTCCTTCGACGAGCAATACGACACCGGCCACCAGAAATTCATCCTGGGGATGGTTGGCACCGGGGCCATGGACCGTATGATGATCCTTTCGCAACAGGCCCTCCGGCAGGGCTTTGCCATTGCCAACGACAAGAAAAACGTGGGCATTCACGAGTTTACCCACCTGATCGATATGACTGATGGGGTGGCCGACGGCCTGCCTGAGGTCCTCCTGCAGAACCAGTATGCCATCCCCTGGCTCAACCTGGTCGAAGAAGAAATGGAGAAGATCTTCAACAATCAGTCGGGCATTAACCCTTATGGTGCCACCAACAAGCAGGAGTTTTTCGCGGTGGTCAGCGAATATTTTTTCGAGCAGCCCCACCTGCTCAAACAAAAACACCCCGAAATCTATGTCATGCTCGAAAAGATCTTCAGTCAAAAAGGCACCGAAAGGTTGCCCCTGAATTTCAAAAAACGCAGCATCGGCCGCAACAGCCCCTGCCCCTGCGGAAGCGGCAAAAAGTTCAAGCACTGCTGCGGCAAAAACAACTGAGCCCGACACCCCCTTTTCTTAGGCCAAATCCTTTCAGAAACCCCCATTTTTTCATACATTTACTTGAACCTAAAAACAAGTAAAATGGAAACTTTGCTTTTGCGCGAACCAGGAGTGCGACCGACGGCTGAGGTGCTGCTAAACGCCCTGGGCGACAGTTACCCCACTTATGAGAACCTGATGGAAACCCTGGCAGGCCCCGAATTTGGCCTTGTACCTCATTGGAGCTATTACAAGGATGGCAAGGCCTGGCTTTGTAAGATCGTCTTTGGCAAAAAAACAGTATGCTGGCTCTCCGTGTGGGATGGCTTTTTCAAGACTGCTTTTTATTTCAATGAAAAGACCGCCCCGGGCGTGTTTGAACTCAACCTTTCCGCAAGCCTGAAGGAAACCTTCCGCCAAACAAAACCCTCGGGACGCATGATCCCCCTGGTATTCAACATCCAGGATAAATTACAACTGCCCGAACTGCTGGAAGTGGCCCGCTACAAGAAAAGCCTGAAGTGATCAGCTTCGACAGGCATCTTTTCTGAAGGCTATCAAAGCTTTGATAATAAACCACATCCCTGGGTTCTCCAGGGATTTTTTTGTGGACTGGCCCATGGTTCATACGGAGTTTAAACGGGGTTTATACGGTTTAAACCGAATAAACTACGACCATGGTACCTCTATGGTACCTCTGTGATAAGGGCGATTTTCCCAACCAGTGTGCCTGAAAATTTGCCGAAAGTTTATTAACTTTCCGCCCTGGTTAGACTGGGAACTCTTGCAGGTAATGGCTGTTCACCGGTCTTTTTTTGGCTGAAACTTTTTAAATGAACCGGATATTCATCTTCAAAAAAACAAAATTGACAATGAGAAAATTGATCCCTCTCCTGCTGATCCTATTGATCGTTTCGGCTTGCAGCAACCAACGCAATGCAAACCAGGATGAAGATGCCATCTCAGCAGAGGCAATAGCCCACGCCGATTCGCTGGCCACTGATGTGGTGAACGAGACCCTGAGGGCGTGGCAGGCTTACAAGGAATATGCCTGGGGTCATGATGTGCTGACGCCCCTGTCGAAGTCGTACACGGACTGGTATGACGAGCCCCTGTACATCTCGCCCATCGATGCTTACAGCACCCTGCACGTGATGGGGCTGATGGAGGAGGCGGCAGAGATCGAGCGCTACGTGGTCGATTCATTGCATTTCGACAAGAACATCGACGCCAAGGTGTTTGAGGTGAACATCCGCATCCTGGGGGGCTTGCTGTCGATGTATGCCCTTTCGGGAAATGATCGGGTGCTGGAAAAGGCGCGCGACTTTGGTGACCGGATGCTGCCGGCCTTCAATACCACGACAGGTATCCCGACCTACTGGGTGAACCTGCAGACGGGGGTGGCGCGGGGCGACACGGTGAATGTGGCCGAGGCCGCGACCTATACCATGGAAATGGGGATCCTGAGTTATTATACCCGCGACCCCAAATATTACCAGGCGGCTAAAAAAGCCACCCTGGCGATTTATGAGCGCCGTTCAGAACTGGGCCTGATCGGCGACATCATTGATGTGGAAACCGGCGAATGGGTGTCGAAGCAGAGCCATATCTGCGCTGGGGTCGATTCTTATTACGAATACCTGCTGAAGAGTTTCCTGCTGTTTGGTGATCCTGAACTTGGAGAAATCTTTAATAAAAGCATCAGCTCCATCAAGGGATATATTTTGAAGGAACACGAGGGTTTGCTTTGGAATGCGCGGGTGGATATGGAAACGGGCGAGCAAACCAGCGCCTCGGTAACGCTTTACGATGCCTTCTTCCCCGCCACCCTGGCACTGGCAGGCGACACCGCCCTGGCCGAAAGGCTGCACACCACCTGGGACTGGCTGTGGAACAAATACGGGCTGGTGCCAATGGTTTACGATTATGAAAGCGGGCAGCCCAACTACCCGGTGTATGACCTCAACCCCGAAGTCATCGAATCGGCCTATTACCTCTACCACTTTAACGGCGACACCCTGTATTTCAACCGGAATGAACGCTACTGGAACAGCATCAAACAGCACTGTCGCACCGAGGTGGCCTATACTGCCGTGGCCGATGTGGAGACCATGGAACAGCGCGATGAGATGGCTACCTTCTTCTTTGCTGAAACGCTAAAATACCTCTATCTCACCTTCTCCTACCATCAGGAAAAGTTTGATTTTGAGGATAACATTTTCAACACCGAGGCGCATCCTTTCCGCCGCAGCGATTTTGACAAAACCCTTGCCAGGGAATACCTTGGCTTTTAATCATCCAAACCTTCGACCCACGAAACACTGACTGCTTACCGTGATGATTCCGGGGTGGCTGGAAAGCAGGGCTTCCGCCAAGGAGCTAGTGTTACCGGCTGCCGAACAGGAAAGCCCCGCGAGTAAATCCTGCAAACGGACCGGAACATCCATTTTAGACGATCATAAAATGAGGGCTATTGCTGATATGGGGACGGATGGATGGGCGTTTATGCAAGGCTATGCATCTTTGGACAGAAGCAATGTGTTGGATCACTTTATCCTGACAAAGAATAAGAAACAAGAAAAAGACGGTTATTATTTGTCTTTTAACCTCATTATGAGCTGGTTGCAATATTTATTGATCCAAACAAAAATAACTTTCTGCAGTTTTTTTTGAATTTTAAAGGCAACTGATCTGATTCTATTTTATATATTTGCCATAAATCGAATAGGGGCTGTTCATTGTGTTGCCAGGAGAATTGGCAAGGCCGGGGGCAGCCTTTCTGGCCAATGGAAATGACCAGGTATTAATAGGGAAAGAGATGACAGAAACGTCGAAGGAGCCCATTGGTAAGGTGGTAAAGAGCATTTCGCAGGGGCGGGAACGTACCAATCTATTGAGGAAATACGAACAAAAGGCCATTGCCTACCTGGTGCAGATCATCCCGGGCTGGATCAGTTCGGATATGCTGACAGGCATTGGGTTTGTTGGCAGCATCGTGGTCCTCCTGTCCTTTATATTGGCTGCCACAGTGGGGAAAACCTGGCTGCTGCTGGGTGTGGCAGGCTTTTTCATCAGCTGGTTTGGCGACTCGCTGGACGGGCGCATTGCCTATTACCGCAACAAACCCCGCAAGTGGTATGGTTTCTCGCTCGACCTGACCGTCGACTGGCTGGGCATCATCCTGATGGGCCTGGGTTTTATTTTTTTTGCCCCCGGGCTTTGGAAAATAGTGGGTTTTGTGTTTGTGGTTTTGTATGGCTGGGAGATGATCACCGCCCTGCTGCGTTACCAGGTCACAGGGAAATACTCGATCGATTCAGGAGCTTTCGGACCCACTGAGGTGCGCCTGCTTATTTCAGCCCTCCTGGTGCTGGAGGTGCTGGTGAATGGTTCCATCCTGTATTCCGCTTCCCTGGCCTGTATCGTGCTGTTTATGGTTAACCTGATTGACTTTGTGAAATTGCTTGTCCTGGCCGATGCGCGTGACCGGGAGGAAAAAGCAAAAAAAGCAGCGAATGGTTAAGCGAATCCTAATGTTTTCCAAGGCACAGGTCTCCGCTTTTGCTGGCGGGGCGATTGACTACTTGTTTATGGTCATCATCACCGAGTTTTTCAACGTACACTATACCATTTCTATTGCCATTGGCGGGGTCCTGGGCGCCCTGGTAAACTTCACCCTCAACAGGCGCTGGGCTTTCCGCACAAAAGACCTGCCCTATAAAAACCCTTCCTGGCAACAGTTTATGAAGTTTGTGCCGGTGGTGGCCAACAGCATTCTACTAAAGGCTTCCGGCACCTTTTTTGTGACTTCCCTGTTTGGATTGGACTACAAGATCAGCCGGATCATTACCGATCTGTGCGTTACCCTGATCAACTTCAACCTTCAGAAACACTGGGTGTTTAAAAAAGCAAAAAAAGTCTGAGGCTTCCTTTTACAGAACATATTTATCGGTAACTTCTTAACTTTGTTAAGGAGGAAAAGAATTTCCTTTTCCCTATCATCAGTTCTATCGAATCATGAAAAAGAAAAAGGAGTATTCGAGCGGTCCCCAGTTATACACGGATTATCAGTGGGTATGGGAGCTTGTAAGCAGCCGCGAGGAGTATGCCAGCCTGGCTGATTATGTGGTCATGCAAATCAGGGACCATGAGCAGCAGCCTACCCGCAGCCTGTTGCATCTGGGTTGCGGATCGGGCAACATGGACCATCACCTGAAACAGCATTTCAGTGTGACGGGTGTTGACCTGAGTGGAGATATGCTCAGCAGCGCCCGCAGGAAAAACCCCGAATGTGATTATCATACCGGCGATATGCGGACTTTCAGCACCACGAAACGCTTCGATGCTGTGATCATTCCCGACTCGATTGATTATTTGCGTTCGCCTTCCGAGATGCTACAGGTGTTCAGCAATGCCAAAAAGCTGCTGAACCCCGGGGGCTTGCTGCTGGCCATTGTGGGCTACGACCCTGAGAAGTTTCCACAAAACCGGACCACCGTTGAAACGGCTTCTGAAAAAGGCGTAGAGATCACCTTCATTGAGAACAATTATGTTCCCGACCAGGGAGACCCTAGCTTTGAAGCCACTTTCATTTGCCTGATTCGCGACCAGCGACGCCTCAAGACCATGATCGATGTGCATATCCTCGGCCTTTTCAGCAAGGACCTATGGTTTAAGGAACTGGAACGGGCAGGGTTTGAGGGGGTGCTTTACCAGGATGGCTTGCTGGAGAAAGTCGTGCAGCAAGGAGCCTTTTTGCTGATCGGGATACTTCCGGCTTAAAGCCAGAATTCATTTTCTCAACAGGAAAACAACGGACTACCCGGGTCTTTTCTTTTCCCTGATTTTTCACTAACTTTATCAAATAAAAGCCCGGGGAAGGGTTTGAAAAGGAAATAGAACCATTAAAAACTTTCAAACAATGAGAACGCTGATCATACTGACACTAAGCTTGATTTTGTTTTCTTGCAATGCCAGGGAGCAGGCTCCACCGGAAAACCTAATACAAAGCGAAGCCTTGCAATTTACGGTAGACACCCTTGCCACGGGCCTTGAGAACCCCTGGTCGATGGCCTTTTTACCCGACGGCCGCATCCTGATCGCCGAGCGCCCTGGCCGGCTGCGCATTTTTGAAGACGGGGCGCTGCTGCCTGAACCCATTGGGGGCCTTCCCGAGATATGGGTGCACGGACAGGGTGGCCTGCTCGACGTGGTGCTGCATCCCGACTTTGAAGAGAACCAGCTGATATACCTGGGCTATGCAGCCCGGGGTGGCGAGGGTGGAAATACGGCCATCGCACGTGGCAAGCTGGTGGGGAACACCCTGACTGATGTGGAGCTGTTGTTTCATGGACAGCCTTTTACCAGCCGTCCCCATCACTTTGGCACCCGCATCGTGTTTGACGGCAACGGCTATATGTTTTTCACCATTGGAGACCGCGGCGAGCAGGAAAATGCCCAGCTGATCAGCAATCACAATGGCACGGTGATGCGTCTGCACGATGACGGGCGAATCCCTGAAGACAATCCTTTTGTGGAGGATCCCGAGGCCCGGCCCGAGATCTGGTCCTATGGCCACCGCAACATCCAGGGGATGGCACTTCACCCGGTGACGGGCGAGCTTTGGGCACACGAGCACGGAGCTCAGGGCGGCGATGAGATCAACCGCATCCTGAAAGGGGAAAACTTCGGCTGGCCCAGGGTGACCCACGGTATCAACTACGATGGCAGCATCATTACGCCCGATACCACGCTGCCCGGCATGATGGACCCGGTGATGCACTGGACCCCTTCAATAGCCCCCTGCGGACTGGCCTTTGTAACCAGTGAAAAGTATCCAGGCTGGGAGAACAATATGCTGGCAGGCGCCCTTGCCGGACAGCACATCCACCGCGTGGCGTTGGAAGGAAACCAGGTGACCCATACCGAACGCCTGCTGGAAGGCTTTGCCCGCTTCCGCGACATCCGCCAGGGACCCGACGGCTACATCTATGTGCTGACTGAAGGTCCGGGGATCTTCTTCAGAATTCAGCCCTGGAACCAATAACAAAAAGACCAATAATCGAGAAATGTATAAACAAAACACCCGGCTGAAAACAGCCGGGTGTTTTGTTTATTAGCAAACCATTGGCGCAAAAGAGTCCTTTTGCAGGTAAGGTTCCTGAAGAAAACATTGCCGACCAGTGATTTTTTTAAATTTCCATAAAAAATTTACTCAGCTTATCCTGCTTCCTTTATATTTGCACATCAACAACCAAATCAAAACACAAATACCATGAAAAAGAGGCTGATCCTTTCATTGATGTTCACGGGGATGGTTTTTTTCCTTTCCCAAAATATCCTGGCACAAGATGCCACAGACTCGGTTCAGAAGCCGGGCTATCAATTCATCCCTGTTGTGGAGTTAAAGGTTACCCCGGTTAAAAACCAGGCCAGCACAGGCACCTGCTGGTGTTTTGCCACCGTTTCGTTTATTGAGTCAGAATTGCTCAGGATGGGTAAGGGTGAGCACGATCTTTCGGAGATGTTTATTGTCAGGCACAATTACGTGAACCGTCTGCGCGACAATTACCTCCGCAGGGGAAAAGGCAACCTGAGCCAGGGCAGCCTGGCACACAATGCCTTTAACGTAATCCGTGAACACGGCCTGGTGCCTGATGGAGTGTATAGCGGAATTAACTATGACTCGGAAAGGCACAACCATCGTGAGCTGAACCGTTTTATTCAGGCCATTGGTCAGATTCCCGTGGATATCCGTAAGGAAAGCCCCGAATACAAGGAGCTGGTCAACAGCCTGCTAGACATCTACCTGGGACCTTTGCCAGAGACGTTTACGTACAAGGGCGAGAACTATACCGCTCCATCCTTTTTTGAGTCGCTGGATTTCAACCCTGACGATTATGTAGAGATCACCTCTTTCAACCATTTCCCGTTTTATACCACCTTCCCGCTGGAAGTGCCTGATAACTGGGCTCACGGGCAGTTTTACAATGTGCCGCTTGACGAGCTGATTGAGATCATGGATTATTCCCTTCAGGAGGGCTATACGGTAAACTGGGACGGGGATGTGAGCGAGAAAGGTTTTTCGCACAAAAACGGGGTGGCCATCAATCCCGATGTGGAGGCCCCTGTTGACACCTATTCGACCACAGACCGGGCAAGATTTGAAAAGATGACGACGGAAGAAAAACTGGAAGAGGTTTATAAGTTTGAAGAGCCTTACCCGGAAATTGTAGTTGACCAGGAAATCAGGCAGCAAGGCTATGAAGGCTTTACCACCACCGACGACCACCTGATGCACGTCACCGGGATCACCCGCGACCAGAACGGCACCAAGTATTACATCACCAAGAATTCCTGGGGAACCGAGCGCAACACCTTCGGAGGCTACCTAAACATGTCGGAGAGCTTTGTCAGGGCCAAGACCATTTACATTATGGTCCACAAGGATGCCATTCCAAGGCACATCAAAAGGAAACTGGGGCTTTAGAGAATATGAAAAAAGAATTGGGAAGAGCTAAATCCCATGATTGAAAAAGTTTCAGGTGACCCCTGGCTAAAGCCTCGGGTCACTCTTTTTTAGACCTCTGCTCCAAAAACCTCCATAAATATTTCGAGGAGCACCCCTTTCAGTTCGGCCATATCCACCAGTTTTCCCAGTTCCTTTTGCATGGAGGTCACGCCCTTGTCAATAAAACCGCAAGGGTTGATGTAGCGGTAAAAGTCGAGGTCGGTATTGACATTAAAGGCAAATCCGTGCATGGTGACCTGGCGGCTGGCGCGTACGCCAATGGCGCAGATCTTGCGGGCAAAGGCCTGACCGGCATCCAGCCAAACCCCGGCCGCCCCTTCGAGGCGTCCTGCGATAATGTTGTAGCGGGCCAGGGTCCGGATAATGGTTTCTTCCAGGTTAAAGATATAGGAGCGGACACTTAAACCGAAAAGATCCAGGCGTATGATGGGATAGCCCACCACCTGTCCCGGGCCATGGTAGGTGATATCGCCGCCGCGGTTGATGTGATAAAACTGTGCACCCTTTTGTTTGAGCATGGTCTCGTTAATCAACAGATTTTGCTCGTTACCACTTTTGCCCAGGGTAAAAACATGGGGGTGTTCGACAAAGATCAAGTGACCGGCCATTTCTTGCTGTTGCTGACCTGGCATCATTTCAGAAAAAAGCTGTTCCTGGAGGTCCCAGGTTTCCTTATAGTCTTTCAGGCCGAGGTCATGAAAAACAATGGTGCTCATAGTTAATGCAGATGTTTTTCGGCTTTGAACGAGCTTCTGACCAAAGGGGCGCTTTCCACATGCCGGAAGCCCATTTTCAAGCCTTCTTTGCGATAACATTCAAACATATCAGGGTGAACATACTCCTTCACCGATAGGTGTTTGCGGGTAGGCTGCAGGTACTGACCAATGGTGACTACGCTGACTCCTGCATGGCGCATGTCGACCAAAGTTTCGAGTATTTCATCCGTGGTCTCTCCCAACCCGAGCATAATCCCTGATTTGGTAATTACCCCCGCCTCAGCAATGTGCCTAAGCACACCCAGACTGGAATCGTATTGAGCCCGGCTGCGCACCAAAGGGGTTATACGCCGAACGGTTTCAAGGTTGTGCGAAATTATTTCAGGTCCGGCATTAACTACCTGCATGATCAATGATTTCTTACCATCAAAGTCTGGAATTAAAGCTTCAATGGTAGTCTTTGGCATTTGGTTTTTAATGGCATGGATCGTGGCAGCCCAGATACCAGCACCACCATCGGGCAGATCATCCCTGTCGACAGAGGTCAGCACCACGTGTTTAAGTTTCATAAGGCTTACGGATTCTGCTACCCTTTGTGGTTCCAGTGGGTCAACAGGAAGCGGCCGGCCGGTTTTCACATTGCAAAACTTGCAGGCCCTGGTACAAATTTCGCCCAGGATCATTAAGGTGGCCGTAGAAGCACCCCAGCATATCTCCATATTGGGGCAATGACCGCTACTGCAAATGGTATGCAGCCGGTGATGCTCAACAATCTCCTTAACAAATCGAAAATTTTTGCCGCCAGGCACCCTTGTCTTTAACCATGGTGGCTTTCGCAAAGGACGGTCATTGCTGAATTCTTGCATGGGATCAATCAAAAGTAATCAGTGTTTTCGTTCTCAAATTTACTACTTTTCCTGACCCATCCCCTTAACCTAAAGTATATTAACCCATGATTATCCGCTTTTCGAATACACACAACATCCGCTTTTTTAGGACTTTGTAAGGTTTTTTTTTATAATTTTGCACCTTTGAAAATAAAGGCCCCATCGCAAAAAGGGAAGAAACAAAAAAATGGACGGGGCAATGATGCTTATGAAAGCAAAATACAAGGAATACAAGCGGCTGGATTTGTCGGGCATAGGCAAGGAAATCCAGTCATTCTGGGAGGCGAACAAGGTGTTTGAACAAAGCCTGGAGATCCGTGCGGGTCATAAACCCTGGGTGTTCTATGAAGGGCCACCCTCGGCCAATGGATTGCCGGGAATTCATCATGTAATGGCCCGTGCCATTAAGGACATTTTTTGCCGCTACCGCACCCAGAAGGGTTACCTTGTAAACCGCAAGGCCGGCTGGGATACGCATGGCCTGCCCGTAGAGATCGGGGTGGAGAAAATGCTGGGCATCACCAAGGAAGACATTGGGAAAAGCATCACCATTGAGGAATATAACCAGGCCTGCCGCAAGGATGTGATGAAATACAAGGATACCTGGGACGACCTGACCAAACGGATGGGGTATTGGGTGGACCTGGATAATCCTTATATCACTTTTGAAGACAAATACATTGAAACGGTATGGTATCTACTGAGTAAACTCTATGAAAAGGGGTTACTTTACAAGGGTTATACCATACAGCCCTATTCGCCAGCAGCCGGAACGGGACTAAGCACCCACGAACTGAACCAGCCGGGATGTTACCGAAACGTAAAGGACAATAGCGTTACGGCACAATTCAAAATCATCCGCAACAAGCAATCGGAGGTCCTCTTTGCTGATGGCACTGAAGCCGTTCATTTTCTTGCCTGGACCACAACCCCCTGGACCCTGCCAAGCAATACCGGGCTGGCTGTTGGGAAAAAAATAGTCTATGTGAAAGTCAAGACTTTCAACCCCTATACTTACGACCCGGTGGAGGTGATCCTTGCCAAAGACCTATTGCCCAATTTCTTCAACTCCAAGCTGGAGGAAATGAAACTGGAGGAATACCAGCCAGGCGACAAAAAGATCCCCTATAAGATCATTGGTGAATACAAGGGCAAGCAGTTTGAGAACATCCGCTATGAACAGTTGCTGCCCTATGTGCAACCCGAGGATGGCGACTCATTCCGGGTGATGCTTGGCGACTTTGTCACCACCGAGGATGGTACCGGGATTGTCCACATTGCCCCCAGCTTTGGCGCCGATGACTTTAAGATAGGTAAACAGTATGGCCTGGGTTCGCTAACGCTGGTGGACAAGCGCGGCCGCTTTGTGGAGTCGATGGGTGAGTTTGCCGGCCGCTTCGTAAGGCCTGAATATGAAAATGGCAACGGAGGCGAGGAAAGCCGTCCGGTAGATGTGGATATCATCATCAAATTGAAGACAGAAAACAAGGCTTTCAAGGCTGAACGCTATGAGCACAGCTACCCGCATTGCTGGCGCACCGACAAACCCATCCTGTATTATCCCCTCGACAGCTGGTTTATCCGCACCACTGCCCTCAAGGACCGTATGATAGAGCTGAACAACACCATCCAATGGAAACCCGAGAGCACCGGCACAGGGCGTTTCGGAAACTGGCTGGAGAACCTTCAGGACTGGAACCTCAGCCGGTCGCGTTACTGGGGGGTACCGCTTCCCATCTGGGCTACTGAAGACCAGGAGGAGCGCATCTGCATCGGCTCGCTGGAACAGCTGAAAAATGAAATTGAGAAGTCGGTAAAAGCGGGCTATATGCAAGAAAACCCGCTAAAAGATTTCCAGCCCGGCGATATGTCGGAAAAGAATTATAAGGTGTTTGACATGCACCGTCCCTTTGTGGATGAGGTCATCCTGGTATCGCCCAGGGGCAGAAAGATGAAGCGCGAGCTAGACCTTATCGATGTATGGTTTGACAGCGGCGCCATGCCTGCTGCCCAGTTCCATTATCCCTTTGAGAACAAGGAGGAATTTGAGGCCAACTTCCCGGCTGATTTCATTGCCGAAGGGGTTGACCAGACGCGCGGTTGGTTCTTCACCCTGCACGCTATCGCTACCATGGCTTTTGACTCGGTTGCATTCAAGACGGTTGTATCGAATGGACTGGTGCTTGACAAAGCGGGCAATAAAATGTCGAAGCGTCTGGGCAATGCCGTTGATCCGTTTACAACCATTGAACAATACGGCCCTGATGCCACGAGGTGGTATATGATTACCAACGCACAACCTTGGGATAATCTCAAGTTTGATATTGAAGGGGTGGCTGAGGTTCAGCGAAAATTCTTTGGAACGCTTTACAATACCTACGCCTTTTTTGCCTTGTATGCCAACATTGACGGGTTCACCTATGCCGAAGAGGAGATCCCCCTGGAGCAAAGGCCTGAGATAGACCGCTGGATCCTTTCGGAGCTAAACACCCTGATCAAAAAGGCAGATGAGTGCTTTGATACCTTTGAACCTACCCGTGCCGGCAGACTGATTCAGTCGTTTGTTGACGAACACCTGAGCAACTGGTATGTAAGACTCAGCCGCCGCCGTTTCTGGAAGGGCGATTACAGCGACGACAAGATCTCGGCCTATCAGACCCTTTACCGCTGTTTGGAAACCCTCTCGATGCTTTCGGCTCCCATCGCCCCCTTCTTCAGTGAAAAGCTTTTCACTGACCTGAACAATGTTTCCGGACGGCAGCAGGTGATCTCGGTTCACCTGACTGATTTCCCGCTTGCCGATGAACGTATGATCGACACCGATTTGGAAGAGCGCATGCAGCTGGCACAACAGGTTTCATCGATGGTGCTGGCCCTCCGCAAGAAGGTGAATATCAGGGTACGCCAGCCCCTGCAGAAGATCATGGTACCAGTGCTGAGTGACAAATTTCGCCAGCAACTACAGGCTGTGGAGCAGCTGGTCCTTTCGGAAGTGAATGTGAAAGAGCTGGATTACCTGGAAGATACCGTCGGGGTAATGGTGAAAAAGATAAAGCCCAACTTCAAGACGCTTGGGCCGCGTTATGGCAAACTGATGAAACAAATTGCCGCTGCCATTGCCGGATTTGGACAGGAAGACATTGCACGCATCGAAACCGAAGAAAAATACCTGCTGAACGTTGAGGGAGAGGACGTTGAGATCCTGCTCAGCGATGTGGAGATCATCTCGGAGGATATTCCTGGCTGGTTAGTGGCTAACGAAGGTACTTTAACAGTGGCCCTTGACGTTACAATAACTGAGGCATTGCGCAATGAAGGCATTGCCCGTGAACTGATCAACCGCATCCAAAACCTGCGAAAAGACAAGGGTTTTGAGGTTACCGATAAAATAGAGGTTTTTGTTGAACAACATAGTGATATTACGGAAGCCATTGTAAGCAATAATGATTATATTTGTTCGGAGACCCTGGCTGCGCGCCTCGAATATTCCGAGGCAATTGCAGATCCGCAAAAGGTTGAAGTTGAGCTCACTGATGAAATAAAGACCTGTGTTCTAATTCAAAGAGTAAATAATTAAATTGCTAAGCAATAAATACCCCGATGGTTATGGAAACAAAGCGTGAAAAAACGAGGTATTCGGATGAAGAACTCCAGGAGTTCAGGGAGATCATCTTGAAGAAACTGGAAGAAGCCAAGGCTGGATTGAAAATTCTTACAGAAGCGTATACCACCCAAAACGAGAATGACACCAACGACACTTCCCCTTCCTTTAAGATCCTGGAAGAGGGTTCACAGGTCCTTTCGAAAGAGGAAAACGGGCAACTGGCGGCACGCCAGCAGAAGTTTATCCGTGACCTGGAGAACGCGCTGATCCGGATTGAAAATGGCACTTATGGGGTTTGCAGGGTAACGGGAAAACTGATCTCGAAAGAACGCCTCAGAAGCGTTCCCCATGCCACCATGAGCATCGAAGCAAAACTGGGCATTACCAAATAACGGGAATCAATACGCTATTATCTTGAAAAAGAAGCATATTCCCTGGGTCATTATTCTGCTTGTTTTGCTGATTGATCAGGTGCTGAAGATCCTGGTGAAGACTCAAATGACAATGGGTCAAAGCATCCCGGTGCTGGGTAACTGGTTCTATCTTCATTTTACTGAAAACAACGGGATGGCCTTTGGGCTCGAATTTTCGGGACAATACGGAAAGTTGTTTCTGAGTCTTTTCCGCATTGTTGCCCTGGTTTTTATTGGCTGGTACACCCATAAACTGATAAAAAAAGATGCCCCGGCAGGCCTGTTGGTCTGTATGGGGTTGATTTTTGCCGGAGCCATGGGCAATATCATTGATAGTGCTTTTTATGGCATGATCTTCAGCGAAAGCTATTTTAACCAGGTTGCCGTTTTATTTCCCGAAGGCGGAGGCTATGGTACTTTCCTCCACGGAAAGGTGGTCGATATGTTTTATTTTCCCCTCATCCGTGGTTACTATCCTTCGTGGTTCCCCTTCTGGGCAGGACAGGAGTTTATTTTTTTCCGACCGGTATTTAATGTGGCTGATGCCTCGATTACCCTTGGCGTATTTTCTTTACTGATTTTTCAGAAGCGTCTTTTTGCCTTTGAACATCAGAATACGGAACCCAAAGAATCAGAAAAACCTGCAGAGGAAGTCGCCAATGAACCCCATGCAAAACCTGTTCCGGAAGACTTTTCGGAAGAACAGGCTTCTTGAGGGGGAGGCTACGAATCCTATCTTATCTTGCCGTCATGAATGGTTTTTTGTTTGAACAAATTGTGTTTGGCCCCATCCGAAGCCGTCGCCTGGGTATTTCGCTTGGATTGAATTTGCTGCCGCTCAACAAAAAACACTGCACGTTCAATTGCCTTTACTGTGAGTGTGGCTGGACCTTGCCTCAAACGGATAAAGCGGTTTTTCCGGGGCGGGAAGAAGTCAGGGAAGAACTGGGAAAAAAGTTGGCCTCGATGCAGGCAAAGAACGCCATGCTCGACGCCATAACCTTTGCCGGCAACGGAGAACCAACCATTCATCCGGAATTTGCTGAAATTATTGATGATACTATAATCCTCAGAGATCAATATTACCCAAAGGCAAACATTTCCGTACTGAGCAATGCCACCAAAGCGGGGAAACCCAAGGTTGCTTCAGCCCTGAAAAAGATAGAACAGAACATCCTGAAACTCGATGCAGGAACAGAGGAGACTTTCCAAAAGATCAACAACCCAAAGATCAACATCAGCCTGGAGGATATTCTGCAAAACCTGAGGCAATTTAAGGGGCAGATGATCATTCAAACATTGTTTGTAAAAGGCCATTATCGGGGCGTGTCTTTCGACAACACGACCGAAGAGGAACTGACGGCCTGGCTGCGGCACCTTTATGAATTGCAACCAAAGCTGGTTATGATCTATCCCATCGCACGGGCAACGCCTGCTGAAGACGTTGAAAAAATTGGACCTGACAAGCTATGGGAGATCGCCCAGCGGGTTGAATCCCTGGGAATTGCCACAGAAGTATACACCTAAGTTTCCTTGGAAATATTGAGTTTTTTAACCCAGCTGCAATAAACAAAAGTTGGCGGCAGGTGTTTTTCAGTAAACCCCAAATTTTGCAGGTTGCAAGTCCTAAAACAAACCCATCGACATGCTTTGTATCAAACACCCCAATACCGACCCCTGGTTTAACCTGGCCGCTGAAGAATATGTTTTGAAACATTTCAGCGATGACGTTTTCATGTTGTGGCGAAACCACAATGCAATCATTGTGGGAAAGCACCAAAACACCCTGGCCGAGATTAATATTGATTATGTTAAGGAAAAAAGCATCAAGGTAGTCCGTCGCATGTCGGGAGGCGGTGCAGTATTTCATGACCTGGGGAATCTGAATTTTACCTTTATCATGAACGGAGAGGAAGGTCACCTGGTGGATTTCAGGAAATTTACGCAACCCATCCTTGACGTTTTAAGAAAACTGGATATTGATGCCAAATTCGAGGGGCGCAACGACCTGACCATTGGGGGATTGAAGTTTTCGGGCAACGCTGAGCATGTATACAAGCAACGGGTTCTTCATCACGGCACCCTGCTTTTCTCCTCCCTGATGAGCGACCTGAGCAATGCCCTGAAGGTGAACCCTCTCAAATACAAGGACAAAGCTGTTAAAAGCGTCAGAAGCCGGGTAACCAACATCAGTGAGCACCTGAAACATGAACTTGACGTATTGCAATTCCGCGACCTGGTCATGGAACATATCATGGAAATTTACGCGGATTGCGAATTATATGATTATTCACCAGAAGATCTCAGGCAAATCAATGAGTTGGTGAAGGAAAAATATTCAACCTGGGAATGGAATTACGGGTATTCGCCCAGCTATGACCTGGAGAAAATGATCAGAACCAATGGAGGGTTCATTGAGTTTCACCTCAATGTGGAACATGGAATTATTAAGAACATAAAGATCTATGGTGATTTTTTCAGCCGCCATGAGATCTCAGAGATGGAAAGCCTGTTGCGCGACACCCGCCATGATGAAGCAATTATCCTTAAGAAACTAAAACCCTTGCCCTTTGATGACTATTTTCATAATGTCTTGCCTGAAGAATTTGTAAAAGGGCTTTTTTAAACTGCTATGTGGAAAAAAGAAAACGACCAACTGGTTAAGAAATTTGAGTTCAGGGATTTCACAGAAGCCTTTGCATTTATGACGCGTGTGGCCTTTCTGGCAGAAAAGCAAAATCACCACCCCGAGTGGAAAAACATTTATAATAAGGTGGAAATCCGGCTTTCTACGCACGATGCAGGAAATGTAGTTACAGAAAAAGACCGTAAACTGGCCACAGCCATTGACGCCCTCTTGTAAGCGGGAATAAAACCTTTGGTGAGGATCAGGGTAATCTTGCCCGAGATCGTGCCAAAACTCAATGTCGTCTTTTTCACTCCTGAGAGGTGTCCCCCTTTTGGGTCAGTAATTATTTGCATGGACGGGGTCATTCAGCCCAATTTGTTGTTCACAAGCGCACAGTTGGTTGTTCGCTAGCGGACATAACTATGGATTTATACAAATCGTTTAGGAAATAATTATTTGATTAGCAACTCAGTAAAGATATTGGCATAATTTTGCATATGTAATTGTAACCAAAAAAAGAAGAGAACTTACATATGTGGAAGCATTATTTAAAGACTGGGTTCAGGAATTTATATCGCCAGAAAATTTACTCGCTGATTAATATCCTGGGGTTAAGTACAGGTCTTGCCAGCTTTATTCTCATTCTGCTTTTTCTTCAGAACGAACTTTCTTACGAGCGACACATTCCCGGCTCAGAGAACATTTACCGGCTGGTGGAGATTCAAAGGCCTGCTGGTATTGATGTTCAACACGTGGCCATTACCAGTGGCCCCTGGGCTGCAGAACTTCGCAACAGCCTCCCTGAAGTAAAAGACGCCCTTCGATTAATGCCTGTCTGGGGAGGATTATATCGTGTGGATGACAAGGTATTCGGGGAACAATATGCCTATTACGCCGAGCAGCAGGTATTTCGTTTTTTTAATTTGACCCTGGTTGCTGGTGATCCTGAAACCATCCTGTCGGAGTTGCATACTGCTGTAATTTCAGAACGCATTGCCGACAATTATTTCAACTCCCGCGATGTAATAGGAAAAACCTTCAGGTACGGCAATCAACCCTACCGTGTCACGGGCCTTATGGCAGAATCAACAGGCAACTCACACCTGAAATTCGAGATCCTGCTCAGTTTTAGCAGTGCTGAAGAGATTCTTCCCGATCTGAAAAACTGGGGAAATAACTACCTTTCCACCTATGTGATGCTAAGGGAAGGGGTGGATAAAGAGCACGCGGAGGAGAACTTGCATAAAATGATCGATTTGCAGATGAATTCAATGGGAATGGAAGATGCACCTAGGCCTGACATGTACCTGCAGCCTCTGCGCGAAATTCACCTGAAATCGCAGCATATTAAATTCAGCATATACAATACCCGGGGAGACATCAAGCTTATTTACCTGTTCTCACTGGTGGCCTTCCTAATCCTGCTGATAGCTTGCATTAACTTCATCAATCTTTCGACAGCCCGCTCAGCCAAAAGGGCTATGGAAGTCGGGATCAGAAAAGTGCTGGGTGCCGGGCCCCAGAACCTAATCTTCCAGTTTATCGGTGAGTCGGTCATTATGGTTTTTCTTGCCCTGATCATTGCCATAGGCCTGGTAGAGATTATTCTTCCGGATTTCAACGCCTTGCTCGAAACCAGTTTGAATATTGATTTCGTTGGCAATTGGATCTTCAACCTGGGGCTTATTGTCTTGTTGCTGCTGGTTGGCTTGCTTGCAGGAACCTATCCGGCTTTTTATCTTAGTCGTTTTCAACCGGTGGCGGTATTAAAGAATGCCTCATCCAGCAGCAAAACCCCCGCAGGAATTCTCAGAAAAATTCTGGTGGTCTTTCAGTTTGGCATATCCTCCATTCTAGTACTAATAACCCTTGTCATTTTCAACCAATGGCATTATATGGTTCACAAGGATCTGGGGGTCAACTACCAGAATGTCCTTTCAATGTATATCCAGCAGGATGGGGTGGATGAAATAAAAATGGCCACCTTAAAAAATGACTTGCTGTCCCATCCTGCTTTTGTGGAGGTAGCAATAGCCAGCGGTACCAATGGCGTGGCAGGAAGCCAGGGACCAGTAAATGCCATCGACAGTGTACTGATTCCCTTGATGGTGCGCTACGGCTACGTAGACCATGATTACTTTACCGTCATGGAGATTCCGGTCGTTATGGGAAGGAATTTCAACCCGGATTACGGGACAGACCGGTCACAAGCAGTAATAATCAACCAGGCAGCTGTCAGGGCCTTGAACTGGAGTGACCCCATAGGACGAAAATTCCAGAGTCCTTTCAACCCGGAGGAGAACCTGGAAGTGATTGGGGTGGTGCAAGATTATAACTATTATTCACTGCATGGCATCATAGAACCGGCTTTTTATCTTACCAATCCTGAACGGCTAAGAACCATTGTGGCCAGATATAATCAAGCCCAGCGTGACCAAGCCCTTGAACATGCACGGGAAGTTTGGGCAGAATATTTTCCAGGATTGCCTTTTGAGCCCGAGTTCGCCAATGAAAACCTGGAGCGCCAATATCGTGCAGAAGCCAACACAATGAAGGTTTTCACCTACTTTTCCATGCTTTGCATGATTATTTCAGCTCTGGGGCTTTATGGTCTAACGTCATACGTGGCCGAACAAAAAAGAAGGGAAATTGGTATAAGAAAGGTCCATGGTGCCGGAATCAGGGATATCATTGTATTTCTGCAGAAAGACTTCATGGTATTAGTGCTGATCGCCTTTGCCATTGCAGCACCCATTGGGTTCATCTTTGCCAGTAATTGGCTCAATAACTTTGCTTATCGCATCAAGATGCAGTGGTGGCATTTCGGTATTGCACTGGCAGTAGTATCACTGGTTGCTTTTCTGACCGTGATATACCACGCCTTAAAAGCCGCCAAGGCAAACCCGGTTGAATCAATGAAATACGAATAATCCTGCGCGGACAGATTGGCGTGTTAACCCCCGAAATTAGTGATTTGATCGGTGAGATCAAATTCATAATCCGGATACAAATAAATCGACATGCGGGGCTCCGTTTCACCCAGGGAATACCCCCAAAGGCTATTGTATTCGGTGACGTCTTCGCCCATGTTTGCCAGTTGATCGAGATAATTGGAGATGGATTTTGACTCAATGATCACAAACTTTCCTATCTTGTTGATAATGGGACTGTGGCTCCTTGTATGATCATGGTCAAACTCCAGGATTCTTCTGCCATGCCTGGTAATGCCAATCACACGGAAAGTCATGCTTTTCCCCACTCCCGGAAGGTTTAGTACGTTGCGATCTGTTGCCAGGAAGGGAATACCCGCTTCTTTACGCAATTGGTCAATATGTTCAATCATGTTTTCTGCATCCAGTGGAAAGTTCCTAATCCTTTTCCGTTCCTTAAGGGGAATAAAGCCAATAATTTTCTCTTCATGTTGCTCCTGAACAGCCCGGGCATTGGTGGCAAACTTAAAACTATTCTCCCTGTAACCCTTCACCGAAAAAGTATAATAGGGCAGCACCCCAATATCATTCAGCACCTGACGCAGTTTGGCTGTATGCCCCCTTTTAGAAGCCGGGGATGTAAACACCAATTGGTTGGTCACAATCCAGCCTGCGCTTATAAGGCGGGAAATCCCAAGTTTTGCCTCAGGGGTGATCTCCATGGGTGATTGAAAATGCGTCTGAATCACAAATTGTTTGATACCGATGGCAGAAGCCTTGGCTTTGAAGTCGGCCAACAGTTTGGTTAGCGAAGGGGTAATACGCTGCGGCAAGTAAGCTGGTAACCGAGTTCCCAGCCGTATCCTCAAAATTTCTGCGAATTTTTGTCCGTTGGGCCTTTCTTTGTTCTTTTCCTTTTTCCTAAGAGCCATATCATAAACTGCATCCAGGATCTTCTGCAGCGAATCATCCCGGCTCATCAGGGCATCCCCTCCCGTAATCAGGATATCGCGCAAACTTGCATCCTCTTCCCAATACTGCATGATCTGCTGAAGTTTCACCTCCCAACTGTCTTTGGGCAAAAGTTTATCGAGGTTAAAATTCAACCGTCCACGCTGGAAGTCATACATACGTTGGCATGAAGCACATAAACCCCCGCAGGCCCTGCCCATGGTGTCAGGAATGAGTATGGCCACTTCAGGATAGCGCCGGTGCACGTTGTGCCTCGTTGGAAGGATCCAGCCAGCAGCATTGGGTTTGCCAGGTTCTACAATATCTTCTTTTTCCCAGGCAACAATGTGTCCAAACTCCTCTACCAACTGCTTCGAATAAATCACATAATAGCGGATCGCCTGATCCTTATAACGGACAAACTCTGGCACATTTTGGGTATTCAGCAAAGAAAGGTAATAGGGATTAATAAAAAACGGGATTCCCCTCTCCCTGGCCTTATAAAGCACATCCATGGTCTCCGCATCCAGCGAATGATCAAGCATCTCGTTCAGCAAGTCAGGATCCCGAATAGCAAACCGCAGGTGAAAGAGATGATTATCCCACCACTGTTCAACAAGTTTGACTTTTTCCTCATGGCTAATTTCATCCGGAAGGACAAAACGCTTGCTGGTAATCTCTTTATTCTCCATTTTACGGATCAGGATGTTAATAATCCGGCGTTTGTTCTCTTCCCTGATCTTCACGACCCGGGGATCTAAGCCCGAAGGAAAACGTTCCATCCATTCCAGCACTTGTTCGCGGGAAGGCAGGTGACGTTTGGAATGCCCGCGGAACTGCCTGAACAGCTCAAGCATATCCTTGAAAAAGGCCGACTTGGCTCCCCCCTTACCTGTTTTTACCGCCTTCCAAAGAATTTGATAAGGATGAATATAAATCTTGCGCCCCCGCAAGTTCAGGTCTTTAAATTCTTTTCCGGAATGCTCAGCATAATCAAGCAAACGGATGGCTGCCATATCCTGCCAGCTGAGTTGTTCCATTGCCTCACGTCCCTGAACCGCTCCCCTATAATAGGCCAAGGCCTGCGGGCGGTCATTCATGTAACTCAGTACTATTCGCTTTACCCCATCGGTCAATTCCTGCTCATTTTGCGCAATATCAAGCAAAGCATGTAATTCTGGATTTTCTGCCAATAATTTGCTTAAAATATTTCTTGCATGAGAGGTGATTTCCATTGCCTCCACCTTTTCAATATAACTGGTTTTAACTTCACTCATTATGTCACTCCTCTGCTGCCCTCAGTTCAAAGGCCTGTTTTCACAAATAAATTCCGGGGTACAATAATTAACCGGCTAAAAAAAGGATCCTTAAATGCTTGGTCTAAACACAATAAAGAAAATTAGCGCTCAAAACCTTGATCCTAAATACAAATATACGAAATTTCAGGGAATTTTTTAAGGGGTTTTTTCTTAATATCGCATCAACTCCTTATCTTTCAATTAATTAAAAAAGTCTATTTATTCATTTAAATGTAATCATCCTTTTTACCTGATCCTTCAACGAACGGTCAATCAAAAGGATCAAAAGGGAAAAAACGCCGAGCAGAGCAAAAGCTATGGCATATTTTTCTGCAGCAGGGAAAGATGCTGTCAGCAAACTAACAAAATAAACAGCCAGTGCGGCAAGGATAAAGAGGCTGAGCTTTTTCAACTCATAGGGAACATGGAAAAATTTCTGCCCCCATAAATAGGAAAGCAATGTCATCAGGAAATAGCACGCTAATGTGGCCCAGGCCGAGCCATAATACCCCCAAACTGGGATCCACCAGATGTTCAGTAAAATGGTAATCACAGCTCCGATAATGGCGATCCAGGCACCATAGCGGGTTTGCCCTGTGAGTTTATACCAAATGGACAGGTTAAAATAAATCCCCAGGAACATATTTGCCAAAAGCAATATCGGTACTACCGCAAGCCCCTCACGGTAGGCCTCCCCGATAAAATGCTGAACAATGTCAATATAAAGCATGATGCCCAGGAAAATAAAAAGGCAAGCAATGACAAAATATTTCATCACTTGTGCATACAATTCAGGGGCACCTTTTTTGGCTGCCTGCGCGAAGAAAAATGGCTCTGCCGCAAAACGGAAGGCCTGAATAAAAATAGTCATCATGATAGAGATCTTATAGCAGGCGCCGTAAATCCCCACCTGTGACATGGCAATGTCCTCGGGCAGCAAATATTTTAGCAGAATCTTATCGAGCGATTCATTAATCACCCCTGCCAGGCCTGCAACCATTAACGGAAGGGAATACAACAGCATGCTCCTGAGCAAAGGCCCCGAGAAGTCTAACCGGCTTCGAAGCATAACCGGTATTAATAACAACAAGGTTACAATAGTGGCCACCAAGTTGGAAATAAACACATAACCAACCCCCATGCCTGGGTCATAAAATCCGGAAATGAACGGCCTGATGCTTTCGGGGCCCTGCTCCATCACCCAAGGACAGAATAACAGCAAAAATAAATTAAGCCCGATATTTACACCAATATTCACAAATTTAATGAGGGCAAACTTAAGTGGTTTGTTTTCTGCCCTCAGACGTGCAAACGGAATGGCAGCAATGGCATCGAGACCCACGATGATCCCCATCCAGGCAATGTATTCAGGATGACTGCCAAAACCCAGGGAGGTGGCAATGGGTTGTTTGAAAACATTGGTAAGGAGGATAAATAACGATGAAGTCGTCAGGATAGAAAACAAGGTGGTGCTGAAGACGGAGAGGCGGTTATCAGGGTTGTTTTCATAAAACCTGAAAAAGGCCGTTTCCATGCCATAGGTCAGGATTACCAACAGGAAAGCCACGTAGGAATACATCAGTGTGACCACCCCATATTCCTGCGTTTCAAAGATCAGGTGGGTATACAGCGGTACCAGCAAGTAATTCAAGAGCCGGCCAACAATACTGCTCAGGCCATAAATGACCGTTTGTCCTGCCAGACGTTTAATGGGGTGGACCGCCATCTCCTTTTTGCTTACAAATTTGCAAATTAATTTCAACAAAAGCCTATAATCATTTCGATGGAATAAAATTCAGGCGGTTTTCGTACATTGCAATAAATTTCTAACCCATGAGATCCGCTGCCTTAATTTCTCTCTTTTTTGTTTTTCTCTTTCCACTAAAAGCACAGCAGATCAATGCCATAATGCCTGAAGCAGAACAAGAACTCCATTCATGCGCCCATGCCCGCTCCAATACTTCAAGAAGCGGGACCTACCCCCAGAATGAACTGCTCTGGTCCTATGATGTAAAATATTACGGCCTCGATGTGGAAGTCGACCCCAATGTCAATGCCATCAAGGGAAGCGTGAATATCCTGGCCGTTGTCACAGAAGAACTCCTTGGCACCTTTGTTTTGGAATTGCTCAATAACATGCAGGTCGACAGCATCATTATGGATGATGAAATCCTTGAATTCATCCACCAGGGGGATGAGTTGCTGATTGAGCTGCCATGGACCATTCAGGAAGGAACATGGGTGAATTTAACTGTTTATTACCAAGGCTCACCTGAGTCTTCCGGTTTTTTCTCAGGGTTTTCCATCGGCCAAACACCCTATAATAAACCCGTTTTATGGACTTTAAGCGAGCCCCTGAATGCCCGCCAGTGGTGGCCTGTAAAACAGGTCCTTGAAGACAAGGCCGACAGCGTCATGGTTCGCATTACCACCCCAAATCCATTCAAGGCGGCATCCAATGGCCTTCTCATTGAGGTAAGTAATCCCACCGAAAACTCAACAGCATATACCTGGAAATCGAACTACCCCATTGCCTATTACCTGGTCTCGCTGGCTGTATCCGAATATGCCGAATATAACTTTTACACAGCCTTGGGTGATGAGCAGGAAGAAATGCTTGTGCAAAACTTCATTTACAATGATCCGTCTTATCTCATTGCGCAACAGGAAAACATTGACCGTACGGGTGATTTCCTTCAGATCTTTTCCAACCTGTTTGGCACTTATCCCTTCGCCCAGGAAAAGTATGGTCATGCCAATGCCCCTATGGGTGGAGGGATGGAGCACCAAACCATGACCACCCTGAGTTCTTTTGGCGCCGATCTGGTCGCACATGAACTGGCGCACCAATGGTTTGGAGACCAGGTGACATGCGCCACCTGGAGCGACATCTGGATCAATGAAGGGTTTGCCTCCTATGGAGAATACCTCGCCCGCGAGTACCTGTATGATCAGTCTACCGCACAAACCTGGCTCAATTCCGCTTATCAAAACGTGCTTAGCGCCCCGGATGGCAGTGTTTATGTCCCACCCTTGGAAACCAACGATGTCTGGCGTATCTTCAATGGTAGGCTCTCCTATAAAAAGGGCGCTGCCATCCTGCATATGCTCCGCAACGAAATCAATGACGACCCCCTGTTCTTCGAGGTACTTCAAATATATCGCGAGGCTTTTGCCGACAGTGTGGCTACCGGTGATGATTTTCAAATGATTGCAGAACAGGTTACGGGCAAAAACTGGGCGTATTTTTTTGACCAATGGTATTATGGAGAAGGTTACCCCATTTTCGATATCTTTTGGTGGACGAGCAATGACACCCTTTATTTGCGGTCGATTCAACAGGGCTCGGCTGCTTACCCCACTTTTTTCAAAACCAGCCTGGAGGTTCGCCTCCAAACAACAGGGCTCTCCCCTAAACTCAGGTTCTTCCAGGATCAGCCCGATCAGACTTTCACAGCTTATGTAGGACAGCCCGTGCTGGGCCTGACCTTTGACCCCGATGCCTGGCTGCTGAAAAAGTCCAGTGTTTTGCAAAAGGTGGAAGAAATCGCAGGGAATCGCGTAAGCGTATTTCCAAATCCGGTCAGACAAAAATTCAATCTGTATATAGAAAATCCGGAACCAGGGGGAACTTACAGAATCTTTGACACGAATGGCAGGTTACTGCAGCAAGGAGAAATTAAAGGAATGAACACCGAGGTGTCTTTGACCCCTCAGACAGGGGGAAACATTTACCTGTTGGAAGTTTTTTCCAAAATAGGCAGGGAACCCGTTTGGGTTAAACTCATTCGACTGGATTAATACCTATTACCCTCTTCGGCGCGAACTTTAGCTTTCCAGGCCTGATAGCCCTCTTCAAAAGCATCAGGATCATTAACCCGCAACCAAGTACCGTATTTTACGTAGTCAGGAATAATCCCTCCGCTCGATTTTTTCTCCTGCTCAGGAATACCCAACTGGTTCAAATGTCGTTCATAAGAGATTTTACTCGGCCTGTCGTCTTTTCTGTTCATGTTTAAATAATTTCGAGGGTACAGCGAAGTTAAAACAAATCTTTAAAAACCTAAGTAAAAAATGAAGTTTTTAAATTTTTTTTCTAATGTTTGTAGCCCCGACAGGAATCGAACCTGTATTTAAAGTTTAGGAAACTTCCGTTCTATCCGTTGAACTACGGGGCCAAAATCGCCGCAAATATAATTAATTTTTCAGTTACTAATAATTGCACCTCCGATTAATTAACACAAAACCAAAAAAAATTATAGTCTAAAAAGGTCATTTTTAACTTATGATACTTCCGTTTTCAAAATCTTTCTCCGGAAAGACAAAACTAAGTGCCCCCTGGTTGTCCTGCGCCATCAGAAGCATACCATGCGACTCAATGCCTTTAATGGTTTTAGGTTCAAGGTTTATCAAAACCACTACCTTTTTGCCGACAATCTCATCCGGGGGGTAGTATTCTGCAATACCCGAAACGATGATGCGGCGGTCTATTCCTGTGTCGACTTCCAGTTTTAGCAATTTTTTTGTTTTTGCCACTTTTTCGGCTGAAATGATCGTAGAAACCCTTATGTCCACTTTTGAAAAATCTTCAAAGTTTACGGGAACTTTGGAGGGAGCCGCCTCGGTTGCCAGATTTGCGTTGTTTTCCTTGGTCTTCAGCAATTTCTGAACCTGGGCATCTATAGCCGAATCTTCAATTTTTTCAAACAAAAGAAATGGCTCTTTTATGCTATGATTAAACGGTAAAACATTGGAGTTTCCGGCCTCACCCCAAAGATTCCCTTCCAGGCTCAGCATGTCTTTCAGTTTCAAGGCAGTAAAGGGCAAAAATGGCTCAGACAGAATGGCCAGACTGGCACAAATCTGCAAACTGACATTCAGGATGGTGCCAACCCTGTCAGGATCTGTTTTAAAGATCTTCCAGGGCTCGGCATCTGTAAGATATTTATTCCCAAGCCGGGCCAGGTTCATGAATTCCGAAAGCGCCTCCCTGAACCGGTAGAGTTCAAGGCTGTGTGAGATCTTATCAGGAAGTGCGGCAAGCGCCTCCAGCGTCTGCTTGTCTTCTGTGCTCAAAATTTGAACTCCTGGCACCTTACCGTCAAAATACTTGTGAGTAAGCACCAGGGTACGATTCACAAAATTACCGAAGATAGCCAGCAGTTCACTGTTATTGCGTGTCTGGAAATCTTTCCAGGTAAAATCATTGTCCTTGGTTTCGGGAGCAGCGGAACAAAGCACATAACGCAATACATCCTCCTTGCCGGGAAACTCCTCCAGGTATTCGTGGAGCCATACCGCCCAATTGCGTGAAGTGGAGATCTTGTCCCCTTCCAAATTCAAAAACTCGTTAGCAGGTACATTATCAGGCAAAATATAGCTGCCTTCGGCCTTCAGCATGCTCGGGAAGATAATGCAATGAAACACGATATTATCCTTCCCAATGAAGTGAACCAGTTTGCTATCGGGGCTTTTCCAGTATTTTTCCCATTCTTTCCTATTGGCCTCGCCCCATTCACGCGTGGCAGAGATATATCCTATTGGTGCATCAAACCAAACATACAGAACTTTCCCTTCGGTCCCTTCTATGGGTACTTTTACGCCCCAGTCGAGGTCACGCGTTACAGCCCTGGGCTGCAAACCCTGGTCAATCCACGACTTACACTGCCCGTAAACATTGGGTTTCCAGTCGTGCTTGTGCCCTTCCAAAATCCATTCCCTGAGCCAGGGTTCATACTGATCAAGGGGCAAGTACCAGTGCCTGGTGGGCTTCATCACCGGCGGATTTCCACTCAATACTGATTTGGGGTTGATCAGGTCGGTGGGACTGAGTGAAGTGCCGCAGCTTTCACACTGGTCACCATAAGCACGTTCAAAACCACAGTGCGGGCAAGTGCCTGTGATATAACGATCGGCCAGAAAATGCCGGGTCTCCTCATCATAGTATTGTTCGCTCTCCTTTTCTATAAACTGGCCATTGTCATACAACTTACGGAAAAAGGCCGAAGCGGTTTCGTGATGCACCGGGGCCGAAGTGCGGCTGTAAACATCAAACGAAATACCAAACCTTTCGAAGGAATCCTTGATCATGTTGTGGTACTTGTCCACAATTTGCTGGGGGCTGACGCCTTCCTGGCGTGCCTTAATGGTAATGGGCACCCCGTGCTCATCACTGCCCCCGATAAAAATCACATCCTCACCCTTGAGCCTTAAATAGCGGGCATAAATATCGGCAGGAACGTAAACCCCCGCCAAGTGGCCAATATGAATCGGTCCATTGGCATAGGGCAGTGCAGAGGTTACGGTATAGCGTTTAAAATTTTTTTTAGGTGTTTGATCAGCCTTGTTCACAATGATGGTTTTTTCAATATCAGGAATACTTCGTTTGGGTCTTCTTTATCTGCCAAAGGCTGAAAGAAACTGTGCTGGGCAGCCCCGGTATTTTGTCCTTCGCTAATTGACTAATTAACCCATTCCGGGTGACTTGTCAGGCCGCTACAAAATTATCCTTTCAGGACTCAGAAAAACAGTTTAGAAAAACAACGCTTCGCTCACGGCAAATAAACTGCAAAGTTAAAAAAACCATTCATATCTTTTGTAGCTCATTGGCTGAAAGTCGATTGCTTTCAACTTTTTGAAGGAAAATATCTTGCTATTTTTTGAAAAAGCCTGTAAAAATCGAAGGGTTTGGTGAGAAAGTCATCCACTCCAGCCTTATAGGCCCGGTTTCGGGTTTCCAGAAATGCATCAGCAGTCAGGGCAATGATTGGAATGTCAGTATTCCTGATTTTGCCTTGGTAATTGTTCCTGATCATCTGGGTCAGATCATACCCGTCAATGCTCGGCAGCAACAAATCCATCAATACCAGGTCAAAGTCCTTTTTCTGCAGCAAAGAAAGTGCTTGTTCACCCGAAGAAGCAATGGTCAGCATGGCATTCCACTTTTTCTCTATGACTCTGCGGCCTACAAACTGGTTCATGGGGTCATCCTCCACCATCAGGATATGCATTCCTTCCAAGCTTTCCATTCCTATGGTTTCGTTTTCCGGGGTCAGGTCTGCACCATACAGACCTCCTGTTTTCATGGAAAGGTAAAAAGTAAATATTGAACCTTTTCCGGGGGTGCTTTTCGCATGGATCTCTCCCCCCTGCAATTCTATCAATCGCTTGCAAACGGTTAAACCAAGACCGCTGCCCCCATATTTACGCGTAGTGCTGGTTTCTGCTTGCGTAAATTTTTCAAATATGGCATCCAACCGGTCGCTGGCAATCCCAATGCCCGTATCCTCCACCTCGAACACAATCTGATGATCGTCCTTTTTCGATTCTCCAAGCATCACCCTCAAGCTCACAAAGCCTTTTTCAGTGAATTTGGTCCCGTTCGAGACAAGGTTAAACAACACCTGTTTTAACCGCAAGGTGTCGGCCTGAAGGACCTTTGGAACGTGCTCATCTACTCCAACCGTCAACTTGATGTTCTTTTCCTGCGCCTTTATTTCCAGGGTCTTCTTAACCTCAGATACCAAGGACCGGATATCAAAATCATATTCCTCAAATTCGATGTTGCCCGATTCAATCTTGTTGTAATCCAGGATGTCGTCAATCAACCCAAGCAAATGCCGGGCCGAGGCTTTAACCGAGTGCAGGTTTTCCAGTTGATCTGCATTGAGTTTTTCGTGCAGCATCAAATCCGTCAGGGCTACCACAGCATTCAGAGGAGTGCGAATCTCGTGACTCATCAGGGAGAGAAAATCTGATTGGGATTTCCGTGCTTTTTCTGCTTCATCCCTTGCCCTGATCAGTTCTTTTTCCGCCTGCCTTTTTTGACTGACATCACGGATGATGGCCTGAACCATAGTTTTCTGACCGCTGTTAATCCGGTTTAGACTCACCTCTGCATCAAAAATTCCTTCGCCCCGTTTCATCAGGAGGTCAATATGTTGGGGCTTCCCCCTTAGGACTTCCCCGATTGCAGAACGAAATTTTTCAAGATTGTCTCCACCATTTTTCCGTTCCACGGGCATTAATTCACTGATATTCGACCGCTGCAGTTTATGACAGGTTCTTTGGAAAAGCAGTCCGGCATTCCGGTTGCAGTCCATGATCTGAAGGCTGTCAAGAATCAGGATAGCGTCATACGAGCGGTCAAACAACGCCCGGTACTTTTGCTCTGAATGCAGCAAATCCTCTTCGGCTTTCTTACGATGGGTAATATCTTCCTTTATGGCCAGGTAATTGATGATTTTTCCCCGTTTGTTCTTTACCGGGGTAATGGTGCCCATCTCCCAGAAAAATTCACCAGATTTTGACCGGTTCAAAAACTCACCCCTCCAGGTCTTCCCACTGCTAATTGTTTCCCACAATTCCTTGTAATTGATCTTCGAATGTTCATATTTCAGGAGGCGGGGGTTCTGACCCAAAACCTCTTCTGCAGAATAGCCGCTCACCTGATAGAACCGGGGATTTGCATACTCTATGTTTCCCCGCGTATCAGTAATAAAAATGGCGTTAGCGCTCTGTTCAAATGCTGCCGAAAGTCGCAGGAGATGTTCTTCATCGTAAACCTTCTCCTGGAAATCGAAAGCAATAATTTCTTCCAGAAAATCCCGGAGATTACCCCCGAGGTCATCTCGGCCGCCAAATCCGCCATTCAGTTTTTTAAGAAAAATTTCAGCCTTATCCTTAAAGGCCTGATGCATTTTCAACTTGCTCATGGCTCAGGTATTAAGTGAGTACTTAACCGTCCTTTCCATAAAAATAAACGGGGTAACTTAAAAAAAAATTCCCACCTTAAGATTAAAGTTAATAATTAATTAGATAAAAACCAACTATTGTTATACAACCTCTCAAATAAATAACACCTGTCTGGGTTTTTATTGCATTGAGGCTAACAATGCCTTTATGACGACCGGACTGATTAAAGTATTAACTTTGCATAAATAAACTGACGTATTGGCATAAACTATGTTATTGTTTCCCATCAAAAAAAAGAGCCGGCAACTGATGCTTAGGATCCTGATTGGAACCAGTGTTTTTCTGTTCCTTCTCGCCCTTTTTCTCCAAATGACCTCACGCTTTACCGGGCTGGGAAAAAACATAGATTATGTCTTCCTGGCAGCGCTGGGTTTCCTGTTTATCAGCATCTTGTTCAGGACGGTTTTAAAAACTTCTGTCAATGCAGGCTTTATCAGCTTTAGCGATGCTGACTTCTTCATACTGGACAAAGACAAGCAAACACAAATCGAAATTCCTGCTGATAAAATCGAACAGGTCCTTTTCAAGCCGGGGCACAGCGCCGACTACCACCCCCCAGTCTCATACCTGCTGGGAGCTGTTGGCCTTTTCCTGGGGAGTTATGAGGGCGATGACTCTGTCCTGTTAGTGAAGTCCGGCTTCGGCCCCCTACAATACAACGTAAAATTTGAAACCGCAAGTCAGCTGGAGATTTTTCTTGATATCTTGAAAAACCATCCCAATGCGGTCATCATTCATAAGAAATAAATCATGTTTGACATTCAAACCATAAAGCAACGTTTTGGCATTATCGGGTTTTCACCCCGCCTGGATCGGGCCATCGATGTGGCCAGGCAGGTGGCACCCACCGACATTACCGTATTGATTACCGGTGAAAGCGGAACCGGTAAGGAGGTGTTTCCAAAGATCATTCACCAGCTCAGTGCCCGCAAGCACGGCCCCTATATTGCCGTAAACTGCGGTGCCATCCCCGAAGGCACCATCGACTCCGAGCTCTTCGGCCATGGAAAAGGGGCTTTCACGGGCGCTCACGACGCCCGCAAAGGATATTTCGAAGTCGTCAATGGCGGTACCATCTTCCTCGATGAGGTGGCCGAGCTGCCCTTGCTTACCCAAGTGCGCCTGCTGCGCGTACTCGAATCGGGCGAGTTTATTCGTGTTGGCTCCTCCAAAGTCCAGAAAACCGATGTAAGGGTGGTGGGGGCCACCAACGTCAACCTGCAGGAAGCCATTGCTACCGGAAAGTTCCGTGAAGATCTTTTTTACAGGCTCAACACCGTTCCCATCCACGTCCCCCCGCTGCGTGAACGCAAGGACGACATCGTTCTGCTCTTCCGCAAGTTCTCTTCCGACTTTGCCGAGAAGTACCGCATGCCTACCCTGCAGCTTAGCGCTGATGCCGAAGACTTCCTGATGCGGCAACGCTGGTCGGGCAACATCCGACAGCTGAAAAACCTGGCCGAACAAATCTCCGTCATCGAAAGTAATCGCAACATTACGGCCGATACAATCCTGAAATACATGCCATCTGAGATCGAAAACCGCCTCCCCGTCCTGCTCAGCAACAGTCAAAACTATTCGGGCGACATGAGCGAACGTGAGATTCTCTACAAACTGCTTTTCGATATGCGGCGCGACATTACCGATATGAAAAAGATTATCGGCAAAATTGTGGAGAGCGGCCAGATCTCAGGCTCACTCGATACCGAACACACCCAGCTCCTTCAGAAATTGTATGAAAAGACTGACCTGCCGCAGGTCTACAACCAGGAGAATGAAGTGACCTTTTCCCGCCCTGAGGAACCGGAGGATTTTGAGACCATTGAGGAAGCCACCCACGAGGAGGTCCACGAGAGCCTCTCCATTCACGAAAACGAAAAAGACCTCATTATCAAGGCACTGCAAAAATTCAAGGGCCGCCGCAAGCGAGCCGCCGAGGAACTGGGAATCTCAGAACGCACCCTTTACCGTAAAATCAAGGAATACGGTATTGGCTGACATCATTTTTTGTATTTTTGTTGACTTTCAAAGTTTTACACCGATATGCAATACCGACTGTTTTCCATCCGGATGGTCTTAAGCCTGGCGCTGCTGGCTGGCCTTGCAGCCTGCGGGGTTTATTCCTTCACCGGGGCCAGTATCCCCCCGGAAGCCACCACGTTTTCCGTCAGTTATTTCCCCAACAACGCCCAACTGCCGCAGCCAACCCTCAGTCAGCGTTTTACCGAAGCGCTGCAGGATAAGTTCCTGAAGCAAACCAATCTACGCATGGTCGATTCGGGGGGTGACCTTCATCTGGAAGGCAGCATCACAGGATATACCACTGCTCCGGCTGCCATCAGCGGTAACGACCAGGCAGCCCTCAACAGGCTCACCATTACCGTGCGGGTGACTTTCATCAACGAATTTGAACCTGATAATGATTTTGAGCGATCTTTCTCGCGGTATTGGGATTACGACAGCAACCTCAGCCTTTCGCAAGTAGAGGACGAAGCCATTACCGTCATTACCGAAGCCCTGGTGGAAGACATCTTTAACCAGGCCGTGGTCAACTGGTAAGCAAAACCCCGCCCTATGCAACCACAGAGATTTCTGGAATTGATAAACCACCCGGAGAAACTTGATAAAACGACCCTCGAGCCTCTGCGCGAGCTGGCCCGCCGCTATCCTTACAGCCAGCCCATCCGGTTTCTCCTTGCCAGGAATCTCCAGGAATTAAAACACCCCGACTTTGAGCAGCAGGTCAATGTAGCAGCAGCCAGCGCCTTTGACCGCAGGCATTTCCAAGCCTTCCTTTCGGGACGGGTGAAGCCCATCCAGGCAACCATCCCGGACCTAATAAGCACGGCTGAAAGAAAAGCACGGCCTGACAGCCTGTCGGCACGCATTCTTTCCTGGTTCTCGAAAAAGGAAAAAACCAAGCCGGAAAAAACGGGTACTCCCATCGAAAAGCCCGAAGAAGTTCAACCACCAGCCACCCCTGAAGCAGGAAATAATGACACGCCCAATCCCCAGAATTCCCAGGCTTTCCCCCAGCGAAAACACAACGAACTGATCGATCGTTTCCTGAAAGAAGAACCCCGTATCAGGCCCCGGCGCGATCCCTCGAACGACGAAAACCTTGCCGAAAAGAACCTGCTCAGCCCGGAAGATATTGGTACCGAAACCCTTGCGGCCATTTTCCTGAAACAAGGATTGCATGAGAAGGCCCTCGATATCTACCAAAAATTATCCTTGAAATTTCCGGAAAAAAGCAGTTACTTTGCAGAAAAAATAAACAGCATTAAAAACGATATCAATTTAAAGAAATAACCCATGGGTGCGTATGTTTTAATTTCGGTCCTGATCCTCATTACCTCTGTCCTGCTGGTGCTGATCGTACTGGTCCAGAACTCCAAAGGTGGCGGTCTGGCCTCCAATTTCTCTTCAAGTAACCAGGTGATGGGCGTCAGAAAAACCACCGACTTCCTGGAAAAAACAACCTGGACGCTGGCTGTAATCCTCGTCGTGCTGGCTTTGGTATCTACCTTTGTCATTCCCCGTTCTAACCAAAGCCAGGCTCCCCAAAGCGAGGTTCGCGAATTGATTCCGGCCCAGCAGCTTCCCCCTGCTGACTTTCAGGCGCCCGTTCAGGAAGCCGAAGAAGTCCCTGAAGAAGTTGAAAACTAGGGCTTATTATAATCTTATTTTAAAATGTCAGAATGGCAGACCATTCTGACATTTTTTTTTCAACTCGCGCTATTTTTGCAAAATTGTCTGCAAAATCCCGCTTTGCAGCCTTTGGCACGGATTATGCCAATGCCGAGTGCAAGCATTTTATTTTCGCATCAAAACAACATTGTTTAACAAATAAATCAAACACAAAATGGCAGAAATTAACATCCAACCTTTAGCAGACCGCGTTCTGGTTGAACCAGCCCCCGCCGAAGAAAAAACCACGGGCGGCATCATCATCCCCGACACCGCCAAGGAAAAACCCCAGCGCGGCACCGTAATAGCCGTAGGCGCTGGAACTCCCGAAAACCCAATGACCGTAAAGGTCGGTGACCAGGTGCTTTATGGCAAGTATGCAGGCACAGAACTGAGCTACGAAGGAAAAGATTATCTGATCATGCGTGAATCAGATATTCTGGCCATCATCTAATAATTCATTCATTTTTACGTAATTTAAAATCTCATAATCATATGGCAAAAGACATCATTTTCGGACTGGAAGCAAGAAATGCACTCAAGGTGGGTGTTGACAAGCTTTCGGATGCAGTAAAGGTAACCCTTGGCCCCAAAGGCCGCAACGTGATCATTGACAAGAAATTCGGCGCCCCCTCCATCACCAAGGACGGCGTAACCGTTGCCAGGGATATTGAACTGGAAGACGCTGTGGAAAACATGGGCGCACAAATGGTGAAGGAAGTGGCAAGCAAAACCGCCGATGTGGCCGGTGATGGTACCACCACCGCAACCGTTTTGGCACAGGCTATCGTCACCAACGGCCTGAAAAACGTCACCGCAGGTGCCAACCCCATGGATCTCAAACGCGGTATCGACAAAGCCGTTGAAAAAGTAATCGAAAACCTGCGCAAACAATCGAAAGAAGTGGGCGACAGCTCCGACAAGATCGAACAGGTGGCTACCATTTCGGCTAACAACGACAGCTCCATCGGTAAATTGATTGCCGAAGCCATGAGCAAGGTGAAAAAAGAAGGTGTCATCACCATTGAAGAAGCCAAAGGCACTGAAACCAGCGTAAAGGTTGTGGAAGGGATGCAGTTCGACCGCGGCTACATCAGCCCCTACTTCGTCACCGATACCGATAAAATGGAAGCCGTTTTCGAAGATCCTTTCATCCTGATCTACGACAAGAAGATCAGCACCATGAAGGACTTCCTTCCCATCCTCGAGAAAGTGGTTCAAACCGGCAAGCCCCTGCTGATCATTGCAGAAGATGTGGATGGTGAAGCCCTTGCCACCCTCGTGGTAAACAAACTCCGCGGCTCCCTTAAGATCGCCGCCGTGAAAGCCCCTGGCTTCGGCGACCGCCGCAAGGCCATGCTCGAAGACATCGCCATCCTTACCGGTGGTACCGTCATCAGCGAAGAGCAGGGTTACAAACTCGAGAACGCTGACCTCTCGCATCTGGGTCGCGCCGAAAAAATTTCAATCGACAAGGACAACACCACCGTTGTAAGTGGTAAAGGCGACAAGGAAATGATCAAGGCCCGCATCAACCAGATTAAGGCCCAGATGGAAAATACCACCAGCGACTACGATCGCGAAAAGCTGCAGGAGCGCCTGGCGAAACTTGCCGGTGGTGTTGCCGTACTTTATGTAGGTGCTGCCAGCGAGGTGGAAATGAAGGAAAAGAAAGACCGCTTTGACGACGCCCTGCACGCCACCCGTGCCGCCGTTGAAGAAGGTATTGTACCCGGTGGCGGTGTAGCTTACATCCGCGCCCTGGAAGCCCTCGAAAAATTCAAAGGCGAAAACGAAGACGAGACCACTGGTGTGGCCATCGTTCGCCGCGCCCTCGAAGAACCCCTCCGCATGATCGTTGAAAATGCCGGCGTGGAAGGTTCCATCGTGGTGCAGAAGGTGAAAGAAGGCAAGGAAGACTTTGGCTTTAACGCCCGTACTGAAAAGTATGAGAACCTCTATGAGTCGGGCGTTATCGATCCCACCAAAGTAACCCGCGTAGCCCTCGAAAACGCCGCTTCTATCGCAGGCATGCTGCTCACCACCGAGTGCGTCCTGGCCGACATCAAGGAAGACAAGCCCGAAATGCCAATGAACCCCGGTATGGGTGGCATGGGCGGCATGATGTAATAGCAACCCTCATTCTAATTGGAAAAGCCGTTCCGACCAGGAGCGGCTTTTTTTATTTCCATTTACCTGTCTGGTCAATTCCTAAAACAGCCTCTTCATTTATTGCATCGGGTGAGCAGCCTTAGCCCCAAGCCCTCCATTCCCTGAAAACAACCTAAACCTGTTTAAAATTGAATCAAAATCGGAGTTTAACCGGTGTTTAACCGGTGTTTAACCGTTTATAATTGGTTAAACTACGTTTAAACACTGGTTAAACTCCTGAATTGTTAGCAAGGGTATTGGAGAAAGATTGAAGGTATAAATTCCCTTATACCTGAAATGGAATGTTTTTTTGGGAAAAAACCAGGGCTGCTGATTGGGGCAGCCCTGGTAAAAATTAAAGATGAAAAAATCGCTGAACGCTTATGCCTGTGTAGTTTCGGCCTGCATCACGATCAAGTTTCCACGATATTCTACTTGGTCGCCGGGGCGCAGTTTGGCGCGCTTGCGCAGTTCGGTCTGGCCATTGAGCTTCACCAGGCCCTGTTCGACGAGGGCTTTCGCTTGGCCGCCGCTTTCGGCATAGTTCAGGACCTTGAGCAGCTGGATGAGCTCGATGTATTCGCCACGAATGACGAAGTTGCGGGTTTTAGGCATCGGTTTCGGTAATGATAATTTTTTCGATTCGGTCGCCGGCGCGGATCAGGTCGATGACTTCGAGGCCTTCTACCACCTTGCCAAAGCAGGTGTGGTTGCGGTCGAGGTGGGCGGTGTTTTCTCGGCTGTGACAAATAAAGAACTGTGAGCCGCCGGTGTCGCGACCGGCATGAGCCATTGAAAGCACCCCGCGGTCGTGATACTGGTTATCGCCGTCGAGCTCGCACTTGATGCGGTAACCGGGGCCACCCATCCCTGTGCCATCGGGGCAGCCGCCCTGGATCACAAAGTCAGGAATGACACGATGGAAGGTGAGGCCATCGTAAAAACCCTTGCGCGAAAGGTCAACGAAGTTCTTCACCGTGTTGGGGGCATCTTTTTCATAAAAATGAACCTTCATGGTTCCCTTAATGGTCTTGATTTCTGCTGTCAGCATGTGTTATGGTTTTTGGAATTAATATTTCGTAAAGGTGGCGCCCAGCTCATGATCATAGGTCGACTGACCCAGGGTTACGACTACGTCATAGACCATGTTGAGCACATTGCCGGAAAGAGTACCTTGTCCTTCGATCCAGAAAATGTCAACGGTCTGTGATTCGATGTAAACCCTGTTGCCGACGACTATACCAAAGACATCGATGCCGGCATTGAAGAAATTTTCAAATACGATTTCATCTTCCGATTCGGCTACTTTGCGTATCCGCACATCATAGTAGGAAAGACCTCCATCGGTATAGTTGAACTCTTCAACATTATAGCGACCGGTAAACTGGTTGCGGGAATCGATTTCGATCTTGCTGCAGCCGGCCAGCACCAGGAGCAGCAAGGCAATGGCTGTAAGGCTTTTTTTGGTTTTCATGGCGCTTGGTTTTTATGGTGGATAATTTGGTTAAAAGTAGCTATCTGTTCAAATCTTCAGCGGTCAGTACACCTGTGATTTTAAAGGATTTTTGAGGCCGCTGTATTCAGAGAGTTCGAGTTTGACGCTGCCCACCACGAGGCCTGATTCAACCAGGATGGGCACGCGGTTCTTGTCTTCAGAGATCCAGAGCGTCATCGGATAAGGTTGCGAGAACACCTTCCCTTCAAGCACCATGGGCTTAAACCGCAGCGTGTTGAAAGTCCCCATCCGGGTTTGCAGACGTTCGTATCCATCAAACACGATGCGGGTCACATAAACCGAATCGTCAAGAAAAAAGTCCACATTGAATTCATCGCCAACTTTGGGGTCCTCGATTTTAAGGGTGCGGGCAAAATAAAAGACAGAAATAAGGTCCTGCACATAAGGCGGCACGGGGACGGTAGCCGTATTGCTAATGGCAATATTTTCAACATGGTTAAAAATGACATCCTGGCTTTTGCGGTAATTCCCTTCGTGGACCCTGCGGATAAACAAAAGGGGCGCAATGGCAGTATGATCGATATAGGTCTCAAAGCGGTCGTTAACTTTAAAGAACAGGTTAAATAATCCTTTGGTGCGTAAACGTCCTACTATATGCATAGTGGATCGTCCGCCGATGAATTGAGGCTGCTGGCCAATCTCGAGGCTGGCCTCTCCCGCAGTAACATTCCCGGTAAGGGCGCTGCTGTAGTAAGCCCTGAACACCAGTCTTTCGCCGGGGGCAAAGGCTGTATTGTCAATTTTGCGCAACTCCTGTCCGCTGGCCTGCAGGGAAAAGAAAAGGCCCAGCAATACAAGGTGAAGGGAAAAAATCATCTGCGAAAACAGGGATCTATGAATGGAAATCATCATGGCTTTTGAATTACAGCATTAAAACGGCTTGAGGGGCATAAAATTTCACAGGCCCCTGCCATCCCATTGGGTTTCAAAAAACATTCCAAAAAATGCAAGTTCCTGAAAACCAGCAAAGGCATTTCTATGACAATGCTCAAATCACCACGTTCACAATTTTTCCGGGCACCACAATGACCCGCTTCGGGGCTTTCCCTTCAAGCCATTTGGCTGCCTCGGGGGCAGCCATCACCGCGGCCTCCACCTCTTCGCGGGTACTTTCGGCAGGCAACTCAAGCTTGAAACGGGTCTTTCCATTGAAAGAAACGGGGTAGGTCAGCATATCGTCGGCCACAAACTTTTCTTCCCATTGAGGGAAAGTGGCCAGGGTAACGCTATGGGAATGACCCAGCAGGTGCCAGAGTTCTTCACCCAGGTGGGGTGCAAATGAAGCAATCGTTATGGCGAGGGGTTCTAAGATCTCCCGCTTGTTGCAGCCCAGGTCGCCCAGCTCGTTGACGCAGATCATAAAACTGCTGACCGCGGTGTTGAACGAGAACTTTTCAATGTCTTCACCCACTTTCTTTATCGTCTTATGCAGCACCCTTTTTTCCTGCTCGGTGGCAGGCTCATCCGACACAAACCATTCGTTGTTCCTGCCATTGTAAAGGCGCCACAGTTTACGGATGAAGCGGAAAACGCCTTCAATGCCATTGGTATCCCAGGGTTTGGCCTGCTCGATAGGCCCCAGGAACATCTCGTAGAGCCTGAGGGTGTCGGCCCCATATCGTTCAATAAGATCGTCGGGGTTCTGGACATTGTGGAAAGATTTGGACATCTTCTCGACTTCCCATCCGCAGAGGTACTTCCCCTCTTCCAGGACAAATTCGGCTTCGCGGTATTCGGGATTCCATTGGCGAAAAGCTTCCAGGTCGAGTATGTCGTTATGCACGAAATTTACGTCTACATGGATGGGCATCACATCAAAGTCCTTGCGAAGGTTATGGGAGACAAAGGTATTGCTGCCCTTGACGCGGTAAACAAAATTGGACCGTCCCTGAATCATCCCCTGGTTGATCAGTTTCTGAAAGGGCTCATCCTTCACCACGATGCCGAGGTCGAACAGGAACTTATTCCAGAACCGGGAATAGATCAAGTGTCCGGTAGCGTGCTCTGCACCTCCCACATAGAGGTCGACGTTCTGCCAGTAGCTTACGGCTTCCTTTGACACCAGTGCCTCGTCGTTGCGGGGATCCATATACCGGAGGTAATAGGCACTGGAACCAGCAAAGCCTGGCATGGTGTTGTGCTCGAGGGGATAGCCATCCTTTGTTTTCCAGTTGTTGGCACGTGCCAGGGGTGGCTCGCCGGTCTCTGTGGGCAGGTATTTGTCCACTTCGGGCAATTCCAGGGGCAGTTCAGATTCATCCAGCACATAGGGGATACCGTCTTTGTAATAAACGGGAAAGGGTTCGCCCCAGTAGCGCTGGCGGCTGAAGATGGCGTCGCGCAGGCGGAAGTTGATCCGACCGGTGCCGATGCCCATTTGTTCGAGACGGGCAATGACCGTCGAAATGGCTTCCTTCACTTCCAGGCCATTGATGAAGTCGCTGTTAATCATCGTGCCTTCTTTGGCGTCATAGGATCCTTCCTCAAGGTTACCGCCCGAAACCACCTCGACAATGTCAAGTCCGAAATGACGGGCAAAGGCATAGTCGCGGCTGTCGTGGGCCGGAACGGCCATGATGGCACCTGTGCCATAACCGGCAAGCACATAGTCGGCAATGTAAACGGGCATGGGATTGCCAGAGAAAGGGTGCTTGGCATAAGCGCCGGTAAACTGCCCGGAAACGGTTTTCACTTCGGTCATCCGTTCGCGGTCAGAACGGCGGGCTGACTGAACTACATAGTTCTCAACTGCAGCGGAATATTCAGGGGTGGTGATTTGCTTCACCAGCTCGTGTTCGGGCGCGAGCACCATAAAGGTGGCGCCAAAGATGGTATCAGGGCGGGTGGTAAACACTTCGATGGAGGCATCGTGGCCATTGAGGCCAAAGAATATGGTGGCACCCTCCGATCGCCCGATCCAGTTTCGCTGGATCTCCTTCAACGAGTCGCTCCATTCAATCCGCTCCAAGCCTTCCAGAAGGCGCTCGGCATAAGCCGTAATACGCAGGAACCACTGCTGCATTTTCTTGCCTTCGACCGGGTGGTTGCCCCTTACCGAGAAACCTTCCTTCACCTCGTCATTGGCCAGTACCGTACCCAAAGCGGGGCACCAGTTAACAATGGTATCAGACAGGTAGGCCAGGCGGTATTGCATCAGGGTTTGCTGCTGCTTTGCTTCATCCATATTCTTCCAATCGGCAGCCGAGAAAGGAGGAACGGGATCGCAGGCTGCATCAACGCCTGCATTACCCTGCTTCTCAAATTCGGCAATCAGCGCGGCGATGGGTTCAGCTTTTCGGGTTTTGTTGTTATAATAGTGGTTGAAAAGCTGAATGAAAGTCCATTGGGTCCATTTATAATAGCCGGGGTCGCAGGTGCGCACCTCGCGATCCCAGTCGAACGAGAAACCAATCTTATCCAGCTGTTCGCGGTAACGGTTGATGTTTCTTTCGGTGGTGATTGCCGGGTGCTGCCCGGTTTGGATGGCATACTGCTCGGCGGGCAGCCCATAGGCATCATAGCCCATGGGGTGCAGCACGTTAAAGCCTTTCAGGCGCTTAAAGCGTGCATAGATGTCAGAGGCTATGTATCCCAGTGGATGGCCAACGTGTAAGCCTGCGCCCGAAGGATATGGAAACATATCCAGCACATAGAATTTAGGCTTCTGCCGGTCAATCTCGGTTTTATAGGTTTTTTTGGTCTTCCAGACGTCCTGCCACTTTTTCTCTACTTCCCTGAAATTGTAATCCATATCAATAAAAAAGGTTATGTCGGTTCAAACTGCGAAATTAGTAAATGTAAAACAAACAGGGAGTTAAAATTTTCCTGCATCCAAAACAAAGCCCCGGCAAGATTTGCCGGGGCTTCTGAAAAGGTGATAAAAGCCAGGCGTCTTGTTCCGCTTACCTGCTGATAACCAGCGGCAAGGTTTGTACGCCATTTTCGCCGGTAAGGCTGACAAAATAAATACCACGGTTCCAGTGGGTAGCGTCCAGTTGGAGAATCTGCGAGGGGACCATCCCCTGCAGCTCCATTGACCAGACCACACTGCCGGATGCATCAATTACGCGCAACAGCCCATTGCTGATTTGCTGGTTAAGCTTGATAAATACCTTTCCGGAGGCTGGGTTGGGGTACACAATCATTTCATCCAATGCACCGGTTTCGATTACGGAAGTGACATCCTGAAAAGTAGCCGTTAAGGTTACATCATTGCTGATGGTAATGGTGATGGGATTTCCGGGGATGGTTTGCGGTCCAACGCTCCATTTCACAAATTCCCACATGCCATTGTTGGTGGCCGTCAGGGTCACCTGGGTGCCATGGGGATAGGGGTGCTCGCCTTCATCAGGATCAGTGATGCCCTCTCCTTCTTTCACGATCGTAAGGGTATGCTGAATCATGGCAAAGACAGCCACCAGGTTGCGGTCGCTTTCGGCAGGGAAGGAATAAGATTCCTCAGCCCCTTCGATGACCACATCGTTTTCGGTCCAATGCAGGAACTGGTAGTTAGTGGCAGGCTGAGCCAGAACAGAAACAGCAGTGCCATGCTCGTATGTTCCAGAACCTGCAACAGTACCGCCCTCTTCCGGATCTGCCGAGACAATGATATCATAGGTAAAAATCTCAAAATGAGCCACCAAGCTGCGCGGGCCAATCACTTCAAAGGTGTAGTCAGTAGTCTCGGCAACCACTTCACCGTTTTCGGTCCAGCTGAGGAAAGAATGATATTCGGCCGCCTGTGCACTTACCGTGACACTTTGTCCGTGATAATATTCGCCACCGCCAATAACGGCACCTCCGGTTTCAGGATCCGCAACGACCTCTACCAGGTAACGCATGTAGTTCAGGGAAATGCCCAGAGCCATATTGTCATCCACAATGGTCACCGTGCCGGATTGGGCAAGCATCCCTTCTTTGGAGACACTAAAGTTATACTCTCCCGGAACAACGGTAAGGCCAATTTGCCCTAATTCATTCGTAAAGAAGCTTCCCACACTTTCCAGTGTGAAATAGGCGCCTTCGACAGGAGTATCAAATTCATCATTTACCAATACATCAAGGGCATAGGTGGTGGCATCATCGGGGATGAGGGTAACGGCAAGGAGAATATTCTGGTCGACCACCATTACAGAACCACTGGCCGTTAGAAAGCCTTCCTTTTCCACAGCGTATGCCAGCGTTCCTGCCTGCTGGTTAGGGAATGTATAGTCGCCGGAAGCATTGGTTTGTCCGGCCAGGGAAATCACGGCATCGGTAATCGGATCGCCATTGGTATCAACCACATCGAACGCAACCAGGAAGGCCGGAGGAACCACGGTAAGATTTACAGGCACCAGCACATCATCGCTGGCATTGCTGCGAACCACGATGTTTGCCTGATACTCGCCCAGTTCAAGGTTGGTTGCATCAGCAATCACCATAGGTGTGGCGTCCTCACCGGGTAAAACATTACCGCTTTCAGGGTCAAAGGAGAGCCAGTCGACGCCCAGGATGGGGTCGAGTATCCCACGGATGACCCAGTTGTAATCAAGCGAAGCATTGATGTCGGTAAGTTCAGCCCAGGTGTTGTTTAAATACATCCAGGCGCCCTTGCCTTCGACCATAGGGCCGGCATCCACGGTGGAGGGATAGCCGCTGGTAGCCTGGATCTGGTATCCGATCCAGTATTCGTAACCCGATTCAAGGGGAAGGTTTTCAGGCAACTCATGGGTCGTGAAGCTATTCGGGATTATATCTGATGTCACATCCGCCGAATAAATTTCCTCGGATGGCCCCATATCGTTGCCCCCTTTCCATATCTTGGCCGTGACCGAAGAAAAAGTCTGACCATTGATGTGGAATTTAATGGCGCTTAATTCATACATTCCATAATAGAGTGCCAGTTCTTCCGGGGTAAAGCGAACGGCTGAGATCCAGGTGGCTGCACCCCCTGTGCCAATAGCATTTCCTCCGGGGCCTGAATCGTAGTGAATCTCTACCTGTTCAAACTGGCGGTCATCCTGAGTCAGGCCGGCAGAAAGGTCAGCAGGAACTATTGCTGCCGAGAAAACTCCTTCCGCTTTGATGTCGTCATACATCACGGGGCCTTCAGCATGGATGGCTGGAGAGGCCTTTTTTACAGCAGGAACAGAAAACAGGTTGAAGTTCAGCTCTGCATCTCCTGTGTTGGAAATGGTAAGTCCTTGTGAAACTGTTTGCCCCTGAAAAACTTCCATGACAATGCTTTGGGGGCTGACTTCGATCTCAGGAGCAGGAATCTTCTCCAGAACGATCTCTACCAGCTGGTTGTCAGCAGTAATTTCCACTGATCCACTAAAGGGGAAATAACCTTGACGGGTCACGGAAAATTGATAGGCATGGGGGCCAATGAAAACATTTACAGGAACAGTGCCATCCACGTCAGTGATAAACGTGCCCACGCCAGTCACATCCACATTGGAATCCGAAAGGGGGTTTTCCCCATCGGTCACCCTGAAGATGGCTGTTGCAGCGGGATTTTCATACCTGATGGAGACATCATCGATGCTCAGTTGAATCCCATCATTCCATTCGTGAATAAATGCAAATTTGACCGTTTCACCAAGGTAATCATCAAGAGCGATATCCACGCTGCTGGCAAAAAGGTTAGAAGCGCCGTCATCGAGTGAGGCGATGGTTTCCCATTGCCCATTCACGAAGATATTGACATACAACTTGGTGATCCAGCCCTGGGGAATATCGCTGTTGGACCAGAGCCAGAAAGAAAACTCAAGGTTGTTTCCTTCGGAGGGCAGGGTAATCTCAGGTGTGATGGCCCAGTTGAAGTCGGTGGCATTCCAGTTGATGTGCATGGATGCTTCGCCCGAATGGATATACTGCCCCGCGTTACCTGAAGAATAGGGATAGTTAAGGCTTGAAAGGCGGAACCATTTGAGCGGGATATTTGCAGTAGGATCAACCAGGTTATTTCCGTTAAGGCCACCATCGGCAGCAGTATTGCGCTTCAGGGTCCAGCCATCAGGCATGGCGCCATTCTGCATGGGTGGCTCAAAACCTTCGAACCACAGGTTGGTAAACTGGTTGGGGTCGGAAACCACAACATACTGGCCAATCCATTCCTCAAAATGGCTAACACGGGCATACAGGCCGGGGTATCCAGGGAGTCCGCAGCCAATCCCCCAGCTAACTATGCCGGCAATCTTGTATCCCCCAAAACCATCGGGAACCACAAAAGGCCCGCCGCTATCTCCCTGGCAAGCATCGAGGCCAGGCTCTCCTGCCATCAGCATATCGGCTGTGATCATGGAAGGTGGATAGCTTGACTGGGAAGGATCAACAATGGGAATGGCGGCGGCCTGCAGCGTATCGGGTGAAGGGCCGTCGGAATATAAAGTACCCCATCCGGACACCAACCCAATAACGTCGGGATCGGTAAGTCCTGCAGCAGCATCAGACTGGGTTACGATTTTCACAGCCTTGGTAAGGGGATTCGTAAGATCGATGGGGCTGGAAAGGCGAACCAAAGCGATATCATTCTGATGGGTATCGTCATTGTAGTCGGGATGCAGGACAAATTCCACTACATTGTAATAGCTTCCTTCATTGGAGCTCAAGCCGGTGAACCCCGCTCTGACCCTCATAAAACCGGGCTGGAAGTCTACATCATCCCAAACCAGGCAGTGGGCAGCGGTAAGAATCCATTCGCCATTGATGATGGTTCCGCCACAAAAATGATCACCACCATACTGCGGCTGCAGTTGAAGGGAAACTTGCCAGGGATAATCCCTTATTTCAACCGGATCCCCGCCAACAATACGATCCTGAAGATCGTGAAATTCAAGAAAGCGCTGGAAAGATTCCAGGGTGGGCTCCTGAACAACCTGATCTTTATCTGCTGAGCTTTCCTTCAATGAAAACCCCATTTCCTGCCCCTGGTGTGGTGGATTGATCTGTGCAACCCCAAGCATGGGAATCATGAGCATAAGAAGCAAGCCAAGCCGGGAAAGGGCCTTAAAGGTAAATTTTGAATGCATAGATTTTGAAATTATGGGTTAAAATCAGGAATTTACAAGAAAGAGAAAGTGCTCAAACGGCAGGTTCCGGGATTAAATAAATTTATTCCAGTAAAAGTAGGATAAATTGCCGAAACGGGAAAAAGGAATAGGAGAAGAAAATCAACTATTATCCTGGCAAGGATTAGCTGAAAGGCCTATTAAATTAAGCCATTTGCATTTTTTGTTGTAATTTTGCAGCGCTAAAAGCATTTACCAGCCACAAACCAAAAATACTTTTTATGGATCAGAAAAAGAACACCGGCTTATTCCAAGAGTTCCCGCCGGTTTCGACCCAGCAGTGGGAAGAAAAGATTCTGGAAGACCTTAAGGGTGCGGATTACAAGAAGCTGATATGGAAAACCGTTGAGGGTTTAAATATCCGGCCCTATTATCGTGCAGAAGACCTTGAAAAGCTGGCGCATATGCATGCCCTTCCCGGGGAACCTCCCTTTGTGCGCGGAGGAAAAACCCGCGACAACGACTGGGAGATCCGCCAGGACATTGACGAGGAAGATATCGCATTGGCAAACCAGAAAGCCCTAAAGGCCCTTTCAAAAGGCGCTGAAGGCGTGGCACTGAACGCTGGACAGGCAGAAGACGCACGTGACCTGGCAAAACTTATTGAAGGCATTGACTCCAATAAGCACGCCCTGCATTTCAGCCATGGGAAAAACTTCCCCCAGCTTATGGAATGGCTGAAGGATATGGTTCCGGTGGAAGCCCGTGGATCGGTAAACTTTGACCCGCTGGGATATTTTGTTTTATACAACAAATTTTACGGTGGCCTTGAGGAAAACCTTGAAGAGGCCGCTGCGCTGATCACCCTTGGCCAGGAAAGGCTCCCGAATTTTTATATGATCACTGTCAATGGGCAGCATTATCATAATGCCGGAGCCAGTCTTGTACAGGAACTTGCCTTTGCCCTGGCACAGGGTAATGAATACCTTGCATCGCTTACCGATAAAGGCTTCAGCGTGGATGACATCGCCCCCCGCATGCAGTTTACCCTTGCGGTAGGATCCAACTATTTTATGGAGATCGCCCGGCTGAGAGCAGCCCGCCTCCTCTGGGCGCGCATTGTGGAACAATACAAGCCTGCCAGTGCAGCCAGCATGAAGATGAACATCCACGCAGTGACCTCCACCTGGAACAAGAGCATTTACGACCCCTATGTGAACATGCTGCGCACCACCACCGAAGCTATGGCAGCCGCCATAGGGGGAGCTGACAGCATGACCGTGCTGCCTTTCGACCTCACCTATAAAAAATCTGACGATTTCTCGGAACGCATCGCACGTAACCAGCAAATCGTTCTTAAATACGAATCGTACTTCAATAAGATCGCGGATCCCGCTGCAGGTTCCTATTACGTGGAAAACCTCACCCACTCTATTGCTGAGGCCTCCTGGAACCTCTTTGTGGAAGTGGAAGACAAAGGCGGTTTTATCCCTGCCGTGGAAAGCCGCTTCATTCGTGAACAGATTGACAAGACCTGCCAGCAGCGTGACATGGACATTGCCATGCGCAAGCAGGTGTTTGTGGGGGTAAACCAATATCCCAACCTGAACGAAAAGATGCTGGACAAATTAGAGCCTACTGCCAAACTCAGTGACCTGGCAGGCCTCAGGCCCTATCGCGGATTGCAGGCCATTGAGGCACTGCGCCTGGCAGTAGAAAATCATAAAAAGAAAGGACTGGAAGTCCCCAACGTATTCCTATTAACTTACGGCAACCTGACCATGCGAAAAGCTCGGGCAGGGTTCTCCACCAATTTCTTCGGGGTGGCCGGATATCAAATCATCGATAACCCCGGCTTTCTGAACATTGAAGAAGGGGTTCAGGCGGCCCTTGATTCGAAAGCCGAGATCGTGGTGTTGTGCAGCAGTGATGAAGAATATGCCGATATGAAACCGGCTGCTCGCCTCATCAAGGAAAAAGCACCCAATACCCGGGTGGTGGTGGCCGGTTTTCCCAAAGAGTTGCTTGAGCAACTGGATGCCGCTGGGGTGGATCACTACATTCATATGCGCACCAACCTGCTGGAAGCCCTTACCCACTTCAATGAGCTGATGGGCATCGTTTAATGGCCGTAAGTTGAATCAAAAAACAAGTACCAATATGAGACCGAATTTTAAACATATCGCTTTCCAGTCTGAAACAAAGGATGCCGCTTATGCATCCATGCGCGAAAAGCAGCCGGCCGGACAGGAATGGCTCACCGCCGAGCAGATCGCGGTAAAGCCAGCCTACGGCCCTGATGACCTGCTGGAAATGGAACACCTGAACTATGCTGCCGGTATTGCTCCTTACCTGCGCGGTCCTTACAGCACGATGTATGTGATGAAGCCCTGGACCATCAGGCAGTATGCAGGTTTCAGTACCGCTGAGGAATCCAATGCCTTTTATCGCCGCAACCTGGCAGCAGGGCAAAAGGGCCTTTCGGTGGCCTTCGACCTGGCCACCCACAGGGGTTACGACTCCGACCACGAAAGGGTGGTCGGCGATGTGGGGAAAGCTGGCGTAGCCATCGACTCCATCCTCGATATGAAAATCCTGTTCGACCAGATACCCCTCGATAAAATGTCGGTATCGATGACCATGAACGGGGCCGTATTGCCTATCATGGCCTTCTACATCGTGGCGGCCGAAGAGCAGGGCGTCACCATGGAAAAGCTGAGCGGGACCATTCAGAACGACATCCTCAAGGAGTTCATGGTGCGCAACACCTATATATACCCTCCCCTGCCCTCCATGCGCATCATTGCCGACATCTTCAAGTTCACCTCGAAGAACATGCCTAAGTTCAACTCCATCTCCATCAGCGGATACCATATGCAGGAAGCCGGGGCCACTTGCGACATCGAGCTGGCCTATACCCTGGCCGATGGGCTGGAGTATCTCAGGACGGGCGTAAATTCGGGCATGGACATCGACGCTTTTGCCCCCCGCCTGTCGTTCTTCTGGGCCGTGGGAATGAACCACTTCATGGAAATTGCCAAGATGAGGGCTGCACGTCTGTTGTGGGCCAGGATCGTCAAGCAGTTCAACCCGAAAAATCCCAAGTCGCTTGCCTTGCGGACCCACTCGCAGACCTCGGGCTGGAGCCTTACGGAACAGGATCCGTTCAACAACGTGGCACGCACGGCCATTGAAGCAATGGGCGCCGTGCTGGGCCACACCCAGTCGCTGCACACCAACGCCCTCGATGAGGCCATTGCATTGCCCACCGACTTCTCGGCCCGCATTGCGCGCAACACCCAGCTTTACATCCAGGAGGAAACCAACGTATGCAAAGCCATCGATCCCTGGGCAGGCTCCTATTATGTGGAGGCCCTCACCCACGAGATTGCCCATCGTGCCTGGGAGCACATCCAGGAGATTGAAAGCCTGGGAGGAATGGCCAAAGCCATCGAAACCGGCATCCCCAAGATGCGCATCGAGGAAGCCGCCGCCCGTAAACAGGCCAGGATCGACGCGGGGAAAGATATCATTGTAGGCGTAAACAAGTATCGCCGCGAGAAGGAAGACCCCATCGAGATCCTCGATGTGGATAACACTGCTGTCCGGGCTTCACAGATCAGGCGCCTGGAAAAACTGCGCGCCGACCGCAACAACCAGGAGGTGCAGGACGCACTGGATGCCATTACCCATGCCTGTGAAACGGGCGAGGGCAACCTGCTCGAACTGGCCGTTGATGCCGCCCGCAAACGTGCTTCGCTGGGCGAGATCAGTATGGCCTGCGAAAAAGTATTTGGCCGCTACCAGGCGGTAATTCGTTCTATATCAGGAGTGTATTCCATGGAAATTGAAAATAACGACCTGTTTGCCAAAGCCCGCAAAATGGCCGATGATTTTGCCGCCCTCGAAGGACGCCGCCCCCGCATTATGATTGCCAAGATGGGGCAGGATGGTCACGACCGTGGCGCCAAGGTGGTCGCCACCGGATATGCCGATATGGGCTTTGACGTGGATATGGGACCCCTGTTCCAGACCCCTAAGGAAGCTGCCCGCCAGGCCGTGGAAAACGACGTGCACATCGTGGGCGTCTCAAGTCTCGCCGCAGGGCACAAGACCCTCGCACCCCAGATCATCGAAGAGCTGAAAGCCCTCGGTCGCGATGACATCATGGTTATCGTGGGTGGGGTAATCCCCCCACAGGACTACCAGTTCCTCTACGATGCCGGAGTGGTGGGCGTATTCGGCCCAGGAACCGTTATTGCCGAGGCGGCCATTAAAATGCTTGCCATTTTGCTGGAAAGCCGGAAAGAATAGAACGGGGAAGTTTTTAGGTTCAAAGTTTAAGGTTCAAAGTTCAAAAGAACGGGCTTGTGGTTTCAGATCTACCGATTTGAATCTCAGGCCTTTTTTCAGTATTTGCGGATGATGTAAACATCGTAATCGCCCAGATACTGAAAGCCCAGGCCTTTGTATAGTTCTATGGCGGCGGTGTTGGTCTGATGCACTTCAAGTTTGAC
>JAZBOS010000083.1 GCA_036351255.1 Bacteroides sp. | reverse complement strand
CAGAGGCCGCAATAAAAGGCGATACGGAAGCCGGTATGGCGTTCTATGCCGATGACGTCTATTACATGCCCAGCTACATGAAAATGATAAAGGGAGTTGAGGCCATGAGAAAATTTGATGCAGAGAGGGAAGGGAAGGAGCCGGATATTACAGATATGAAACTCAATACCCTGGAAGTTATTAAGTCGGGTAATATGATTATTGAGATTGGGACTTATTCACTCAGCTTCATCATGCCTCAGACATCAGAAACCATCAATGATTACGGAAAGTATGTAACCATTTGGGAGAAAACTGATGACAGTATGAAGATCAAAGTTGAAATCTGGAATACTGACATGAATCCCTGGGCTATGACGCAGGAGAAACCGCAGGAGAAACCGCAGGAGAAAGACGGTGGGGTTGAGAAGAAAAATTAAAAAAAAGGCCGGCACAGCCGGCTTTTTTTTTTATGCTTCCGGACACTCATTCCGTTTAAGTTCCATGTATTTCTTTCTCCATCCAATCAGGAACAATCCAACAGCGTACAGCCCGATGTTAAAGATGCCGAGGGAAAACACCCCTATGGAAAATATGCCAACGGAAAAAATCCCAGCGGAAAAGATCCCGGCAGAAAAAATTCCAACGGAGAAGTTACCGGCAGAGAAATAATTTCTTGCGAAACCACCTGCACTCATCATATCCCCATAGTATAAGTTCAGGAACAAACCTGCAATAATCAATACAAGGGCTAAAATTAAGATCCAATACTTTTTCATGACGTTAAATTTTAAGTTTGACAATGCTGCAAACATACTATTGAAGGGCGTTACAAGTCAATTTTATGTGACGGCCTGCAGGGTTTTGTGACTAATGGCAATTAGATGGGATGAATGGCAAAAATCCGGGACGAATGGCAATTACTTTCTGGTTGAACCTAACCTTTCCCTGATGGAATTGATATAAGCCCTGCTTACGGGAATGAAATCATCCATTTCGGGAAGGTATAATTGCAGTCCCTGTGAATTGCCCTGAATCTTTTCGACAAGATCGAGGTTAACAATGTATGACCTGTGGGTTTTTGAGAGGGGCGGGAAACAGGATGCCAGTTCTTCTTCAATATTCTTCAATGTATTGCGCAAAACGGACCGCCTGATTTCTTTTTCATTTCGATAAAAGATGCTGATATAGTTCCCTTCAGATTGGATGAACAGCAGGTCGTTTAAGGATACCTGAAGGCTTTCTTTTTGATTCTCGGCGGGGATGTTGATATTGTTAGTGTTAACGGATACCGCCTTTTCATGTTCCTTTAGCTCTTCGTCCATCCTGCCGGCCAGTTCAAGGTTTTTTCGCAATTGTTTATTGTAATTCAATATCACAATGACGATTACAGGGAATATGCCTACCGCAAGTGTGTAAAGCTGGAATTGCAGGAACCCCAAAAGGTAAGATTCCGGAAAATTGAAAACCAATTTCGTGTACAAAAAATTGCCCAGGCCTATGGTGAAAAGGATCCATGCTATCCATAGCATTTCCTTGTATACTTTCCAGGATCTTTCTTTGAATACCGACGGGACAATATAATGTTCAAGCATAGTGTTAATGAACAGCACCAGGAAGTTTACCACGCCGTAACCTGCGATGAAAAGTATCTTGTATTTTGAATTTGCCAGGCTCAGCTCGAATGGCTGGAAAAATGCCAGGAATGCCACTACAAACAAACTGATCAGGAACGCCCTGAGCAGCGATTTCTTAAGGTTTGGACAATATGGATAGGGATCTGAGAGCTTCATGGTTTCTTAACGTCGAATAAAGATAGGCATATATGGCTGATAGTCATCTTTAATTGATATATATTTGCTGGTATGTCCCGAGTGTATGCCATAGGCGAATCCTTGCTTGATATATTCTTCAGGGATGGAGAGGTTTTTGCCAGCAGGCCGGGGGGATCAATGTTGAACACATCCGTATCCCTTGGCCGCCTGGGAATGCCGGTTTATATGCTTACGGAGTATGCCATGGACCAGGTTGGCCATGTCATTGAAAATTTCCTGAAAGACAATGGTGTAGGACTTGACCACATTTGCAGGTTTGAAGAAGGAAAGACGGCCCTGGCCCTTGCTTTCCTTGATGAAGGTGGCGAAGCGAGCTATGACTTTTACAAACATTATCCCGGGCAACGGCTTAAGATTAGCCTACCTGACTTCAAAGCGGGCGATATAGTTCTGTTCGGATCCTTTTACGCTCTCCTTCCTGAGATCCGCAGCCATATCATCCCCATTTTGAAAAAAGCGAAAGCCCGCGGAGCCCTGGTCATTTACGATCCGAATATCCGAAGCCCCCATAGGAAAGAGATTGATCAACTCCGGGTTGCCATCCTTGAGAACATTAGCATGGCAGATATAGTGAGAGGTTCAGATGAGGATTTTAATAACATATTCAACATTAATAATCCCCATGACGCCTTCGGTGAAGTTCAAAGATCTGGTTGCCAATGCTTAATATATACAATGAACAAGTCAGGTGTACATTTAATATCTAAAAAGCAAAACCAGTTTTACAAGGTGCCGGAGATCCAAACCATAAGTACGGTGGGAGCTGGCGACAGTTTTAATGCTGGTGTAATATATACTTTGTGGACAAAAAAGCTTGAAAGTAAGGATATACAAGTACTTCCGCTCCAAACCTGGAACGAAATCATTGAAACCGGTATCCAATTTGCTTCAATAGTATGCAAAAGCCTCGACAATTACATTCCCGTGGATTTCGCCAGTAAAATGAGGGGTTTGGCAGAGTGATTCTACCTGAGATGGCATCTCATTAACAATCTCTCCCCCAAAGCCTTGCCAAGCCTGCTTTTCCTTATAAAATACTGCAGGTAAAATTGCTTTTATTTTTTTCTGGGTTTTTTACGCTTGAAATATTGATAATCCAGGTAATATAATAGTTTGATTGAAAAGCTGTTGGTGGAAGGGGAGGAAAAGACTTCTCTGGCATTGCCGAAGAAGTCGACCGGGATATCTT
>JAZBOS010000082.1 GCA_036351255.1 Bacteroides sp. | reverse complement strand
GTGGCCTTTTTCGCGGGCCCACTGCATGATGTGGTATTTGAGCAGGTCGCCGGGACGCAGGGGAAAGCTTTCGCAGAAGGTGCCGCCCAGGTAGGAGTAGAGGCGGGCGGCGGACAGCAGCACCAGCTCTGAGGCAATCACCTGTCCCTGGTGGAGGGCGTGGAAGTAACAGCAGTGGCCGGGGAGGGTATGTTGCAGCTTTTCGAAGAAGGGGCGCTGCAGGTAATATTGGGGCGCTGCCTGGCGGCGATCGAGGGTATGATGATAGACCGCCAGGAAGTCATCGAGACGGCTGCCCGTGGGGTCGGTTTCGATTGTGATTCCGGCCGCCTGTGCCGTGTGGATGTTCTTGCGGACCTTGTGGCGGAAACCCTGCCAGAGGGCATCGTGACTGAGGCTGAGGTCGACCACGATGTTGTCGTTGTGGTGCACCACCTCCCCGTAATAAGCCTTCGGTGCCTCGCTGAACAGGGAAAAACGCACAAACTCCGTGATCACCCTGTTCTCCACTGCCCATTGCCCGAGGGCGGCATAGAAGTCCCTGAAAAGGTCCTGGCCGGCTTTCCCGCTGACCACCACCGGTCCCCCGTAACCATAGGGGGTGACCATATCATACGCTTCACCGATCTCCGGCTTCCAGAAGGGCTCATCCCGCAAGTCTCGCAGCAGGAAGGGATAGAGGACGCTGCCCTGTCCGCCTTCCCAATACAAGGCCCTGGCGGTGGTCTTCCCGTCCTCAAACAAGGCGGCACAGGCAGGGTGGGCGAAGACTTCGGGGTCTTTGCTTTGCTGCCAGAGGCTGAGCCAGGTCTTATCGTTTGAGGTCAGCAGGGTGAGCATATCCGCAAAAGTAAGAAGTAAAAAGTAAAAAGCGAAGAGGCGAGGATGCGAGGACGCGAAAGACAGTAGGCAGTAAGAAGTAGAAAGTAAGAAGTAAAAAGCGAAGACGCGATCCCATGCCCCATGCCCCATGCACCTTGCCCCATGCCCCTTGCTCCATGCCATTTTCAGTAAGCAGTAGGCAGTAAATAGTAAGCAGGAAAATCCGTGGAATTTTCTTCCGCGATCATCAGCGCTGAACGAAGTTCATCCGTGGCATCCGCGTTCCATAGAAAAACCAGTAGGAAGTAATTAGTAAAAAGTAGGAAGCAACGGTCCCAAGCCTCAAGCCATAAGCTCCATGCCCCTTGCCCCATGCTCCATGCTGTTTTCATCGGAATCCTCTGAACAGCTTCCAGAAGGGGCCGATCAGGTAATACAGCAAGGGGATGCAGGGGATATATTTGCTGTTGATGGAGTCTGTGGCCAGGAGGTTGTTTTTGATTACGCTAAGCTTGTAGCGCCAGCGGGGGAAGGCGTCCAGGGCGAAATGAAGCCGTTGAAGGTATATCCTGATGGATTTGGTTTCCTCCTCGGTGGTTGTATGGATTTCCTGCAGGCAAAACCTAAATGGTGGTTTCCGGGGGGGCTGAGATGATGGCAGAAGCCTGGATCCCGGGAAGAAATGTTCCAGCAAGGCATTGGTTAGCGCGATCAAACGAAAGGCATTTAAGCTTTTTGCCAGCTCAAGAAACCTCGCTTCGTCAAACCTCACCCTTTCAAGGTATGTCTTTATGTCCACCAGCCATTTCAGGCGGCGATATGCGTGAAAACCACCGTGAACGACCAGGTAAAGAAGCTCGATCTCAGGGTTAAACTGCCTGAATGCCTGTCCTGCCAGTTGAGTTTCCTCCAGCTTATCGTCAATGATCGCATCGAGGGTTTTGGTTGAAACCAGGTCGCTGCCAAACAACCGCCAGTGCAATTCAATGTTTATCCCCGTTTCTTTATGGACCAAAGAACATTCATTGATCATTCGCAGGACCCTTCGCTGGCATGCTTTGTCTTGAGGTAAGGTGAAGGCTTCCGGCTGGTATCCATTCTTTAATAAAACCCTGATCGCCTCGGAAACCTTTTGGGGCTTGATCAGCAAGTCAAAATCACCCGTGATGCGATAACTCGGATCGCCATAAATGCGTTGCGACAGCAGGAAGCCTTTTAAGGGGATGAATGCAATGCCGGCCTCAGTCAAAAGCCTGGATACCCCCAGAAACACGTTCAGCTTAGCCAGCATCTGTGCTTTGGCTTCCCGAAAGCCCCGGCTGCCCTGATCGCCCAGCAAGTCATCAATTTGCTGATGGCTTAACTGATGACGAAAATACAGCTCTTCCCGTCCCAAAGCTTTCAGCCATTGGTTCTCTTCCGTATTCATCTATTGAGCGTATTTCCTGGTAAATTCGTGGATCCATTTCAGCCGGAAAAAGACGTGACGCAGGGATATATCCTGGCCCGGGGGCTTGCCCAGGCTGGCTTTGGCAAGGGCCTTTTCAAATTTTCCAAAATCAAAAAAGTCCAGGGCGGGGTTTTCCCTGAACTCTTCCAGCTGAGAGAGCATATCCTTGAAAATTTTTGTGGACAAATCATCGAGGTGTTTTGTGAGCACCGGATCTGTTTTTGAAGTCGACCATTTGACTTCTTCCGGCAGCCGGTCACCGGTGGCTTCGCGTAGTAAAACCCTCCCAAAGGATTCTATAAAAAGATGATCGGAAGGTATTTTCAGCATAAACTCCACAACTCTCTTGTCCAAAAGGGGATACCTGTATTGAATG